>NZ_JBHXWI010000002.1:0-275629 GCF_042671975.1 Rhodococcus sp. NPDC127593
CTTGCCGCCGACGTGATCGCGTCGTCGACCTCGCGCGCGGTACTGGCCTGCAGCCGGCCGATGACCTCACCATTGATCGGACTCCGCGACACCACATCCCCGGTGCCGCCGATGTCGGCAACGTCGGCACCGAGCGTGGACAGGATCGCGGTCGCTTCCTCGGCGAAAAGTCCGGGAGCGGGAAAATTCGTGTTCATGTTTGTCTCCAAGTCGGTTTCAGTTCTATACAGCGGTCGTGTTCAGGTGCCGGTGTTCAATTCCGAGATGTGTCAGGCTTTCTCGGAGCGACGCGTCCTGCTGTTTGCGATACAGCGCCTCGGGGGTGTGCACTTCCCGGTCGAGAGCGCCTGCGAACCAGTCGATGGTGTAGTCGGCGCCGGTATTCGTCGTGTCCTTCGTACCGTTGCCGGACAGATTCGACTGGAAGATCCCGGCCGCGCTGCGCGGAAGGAAGTCCTCGTACACGATCGGTGTGGCCACCAGCGCTCCCGACCGAACCAGTGCGGCCGGATCGCGATCCTCCACACCGGACGGGGAGTGCACGTCGCCCACGCGGTACGTGAAATACGCGAGCGCCTTTTCCTCGAGACCGGCTTCCGTGGTGGGGAAGTCGGAGGCGTCCCACACCGACCGGCCGGCGTCCTGCCACGCCGAACCGTGGCGTGCGGCGGCATCCGTCTCCGCCATGAGAGCGTCGTAGCGTTCCCGACCGCGGGGAGTGAGCGCGATTCCGCGCGACTCGACCTCACCGAAGCGCACCCGCAGCGTGCCGTCGACGACCTCTCCGTTCGATTCACGGAACTTGCGGGGCTCGGCGAGGGCTCGGAACGAGGTTTGCCGGAGCAGAACGTCGGGGCCGTTCCATCTCGGCGGGCCCTGGATCTGGTCGATCATCTTCAGGCCCCGTCGTTGCATCCGGGTGTAGAGCTCGTCGATGTCCAGGACACGCGGGGTCAGGTGATTGATGTGGGTTCGTGTGACTCCGCCGATGTCGGCGGCCACGGCCGAGACCTGCTCGAGTTCGGTGTACCACGCACGATCGGTCGGTTCGGACGACAACTCGAATGCGGAGGTCGCCAAGTGGACGAACGTATCGGCCTCGGCGGAGGGAAGACCGTGTTCGGCGATGGCACGCTCGGCCATCGTGAGTAGTTCCTCGCCGAACAGTGTGCGTCGACCGAGGAACGTCTCGAGCCGGCTCTGCAGGTCTTCGGAGAAGAAGCGGCGATCGTCGACCGCGAGCATCGACGTGAACACGCGAAACGGGTTGCGCGCGAGTTCGTCGGCGTCCACCGGCCGGAAGGCCGTCGACACGACCGGAACTGCGCTCCGCGCTGCGTCGCGCAGGTCGTAGAACCCGACGGGGTGCATACCGAAACCGGCGAAGATCGTGCCGACCTCACGGAGTTCCCGGGGAGTGCCCACGCGGATCGCGCCGTGTCTCTCGGCCGTCACCCGGCCGATGTCGCCGAGCCGCTCCGCGTCGTCGCGGCCGGCGACGACGGCTGTGTTGATGTCCTCGCACACGTCGACGAGTGTGGCGTAGGCCGGTACCTCACGGCCATACATCGAGGACAATGCGGCCGCGAATCGCGCCCGCAGCTGCCATGTGGGGATTACGGTCATAATTCTCATGCTCCGATCGGTGTCGCGGTCATGCGTTCGCGCGGATCTGACCTCGCGCCACCATCGCGGCACGCACCCGCGACTGGGCGATACGACGAGCGGCATCGTGTGGCAGGGCGCCGTGCGCCGCGACCTCGTCGAGAACTTCGTTGGTGTTGGCCCGAAGGCGCTGGGAGACGAGGTCGAGTACGGCCTTTCCTTCCGGGCGGAACGGAGAGTAGCGAGCCTCCATGGCGACACCGGCCGCCACGATTCCTCCGGCGTTGGCGACGAAATCCGGAACGACCAGTACGTCGTTGCGCGCAAATACCTTCAGTGCCTGCGGGCTGGCAGGCAGGTTGGCGCCTTCGACGACCAGCGTCCCCTTGACCTCGCGGGCGGACTGTTCGTCGATGACGTCCTGCAAGGCGGCAGGGACCAGGACGTCGCAGTCGACGAAGATCTCACGCCCCGCGGGCAGGACGGTCGCGCCCGGGTAGTGCTCGACCAGGTGATCACCGAAATCTGCTTTCAGTTTCAGCAGCAAAGCAACATCGAGGCCATTAGGGTCGTGAAGGGCGCCCACTGACGTCGACACGGCCACGATCGTGGATCCGAATGCGGCGAAGCGCTCGGCCGCGGCAGAACCTACCGCGCCGAAGCCCTGGATGGAGATCCGTGCGTTGCCGAGGTCGATGCCCCGGCGTTCCGCGGCGACCTGAGCGGACTCGGCCACACCGAAGCCTGTGACACCGAGCCGATCGTAGGGAACGCCGCCGAGTTCGTGCGGGCTGCCGACCGCCGCGCCGCGGTCGCCGAGTTCGTCCTGGAAGATGGCCGCGTCGTTCTCGGTGAGTCCCATGTCGAGCCCGAGTACGTACTCGCGTGGTACTTCGTTGGAAAGCTTGCGGGCAAAGGCCCGGAGGATCTCTTCCTTGTTCGCTGCGTTCGGATCGCCGGCGATTCCCGCTTTCGCCCCGCCGTGAAACATATCGACGCCTGCCCATTTCCACGTCATCACCCGTGCGAGGCGTGCGATCTCGGCCACGGTGACGGTAGGGCTCATCCGCGTTCCGCCCTTACCGATTCCCCGGGCCGTGTTGTCGATGACGAGCACGCCTTTCATACCCGAGCGGCGGTCGGAAACGACCACCACTTTCTCGGGACCCCAGTCGTCGATCTGCGAGAGTAGGTCGGTCATGATCTGTGTGCTCCTGTGCTGCGTAGTGTTTGACCGTCGACCGGTTCCGGCCGACGGCGATATCGTGGACGTCTGCTCTCGACTCGAAGGATGACGCGACATGCTCAACCCAGTTCATCTGCGGACACTCGAAGTGGTGACCGAGACCGGATCGTTCGCGGCGGCGGCTCGCGAGCTCGGATACACGGCTTCGGCGGTGTCGCAGCAAATGGAGGCGCTCGAAAGAGCGTCCGGTATGCGTCTTTTCGATCGTGAGGCGCGTGGGGTCAAGATCACCGAGATGGCGAGAATGCTGACCGAACGCGCTCGGGGAGTTCTGGCCGAGCTCTACGAACTCGACGCCGACGTGCGGGGGATCGCCACCGGGCGTACCGGTCGGCTCCGCGTCGGATGCTTCCCGACCGCGGGTGCACGCATTCTGCCGTCGGCGTTGTCGAACCTGCGGGAGACCCATCCTGCAGTGGAGGTTTCCCTTCGGATCGGGGAGCCGAAGGACACCGTGCCCATGATCGAATCCGGCGAACTCGACATCGCGTTCACCTACGAGTACGCGGCGCTGCAGCAGCGATGGTCCGACGCGGTAGTCGAAAAGCCGTTGATCGTAGAGGATCTGGTATTTCTGAGCCCCTCCGATGAGGGGATTCGTGAGGCGGCGGACATCGAACGTGCCAGCACGTTGCAGTGGATCTCGAGCGGCGCCGGCACCGCCGGTGAGCTTACGATGTACCGCATCTGTGCGGATATGGGATTCGTCCCCGAGCTGAACCTCAGAACCGAATACTACGATCTCGTCACGGAATTCGTCGGCGCGGGGCTCGGAGTGGCGATCGTCCCCGCACTGGGAATCCTCGACCACCCGACTGTGTCCATCGTGCCGCTGCACTCTCCCTGGGCGCGCCGCACGGTAGCGTTGGTTCACCGTCGGAACCCCAGCAACCCGCTGATACCGGTGGTCGTCGACTCCTTCGTGGAAACGGTGACCACGCACGATTGGGGTCGGTACGTCACCGTGGCGGCGCTCTGAACGTCTCGAACTATCCACCGTGATCCCTTCCGTAGCCTGCGCGTGGTCACCGATGCATCAACCATGCATGACCGGGCGGACGACTGAAAGTGCTGGAGCGACCGACCTGGTGAGCCTCAGGCCAAGTTCTGCTTAACGGTGAAAAATGCAGGTCCAGGGCTTGCCCGTCGCCATTGAGGCCCGTCGAGGCACCGTGACCGCAGTATTTGTCATGGTGACGCTACGGCGTTGGAGGCGGCACGTCAGTCGAGGTGCTCGGCGATGGCGGTCGCCTGCTCGGATGCGTCGCGGACCGCCTGCGGCCATTGCTGCTCGCGACAGCGACCCACACGTCGTCGTGAGCCTTCGGATCCAGAATTACCCGCGAGTCCGCTTCCGGGCATGCTCACGGCACGCTTTCCCTCGCGTCGGCGTGCTCGTCGTGCCTGCACCATCGAACTGCGGAGTCAATTTCCGAGATACACATCTTCTTTACGAGCTATACAGCGGAACTGGATCTCAGCGCCTTACAGTGCCGTTCGCGTTACGCGCAGATAGCGAATGTTGTCCGATTGCCTGTTCTTTCTGCCATCTGTTGCCCATGTGTGATCGAAAGGTTTCACGGCGACCGGATTGACCGGACCCGACGTGTGAGCGGCACCACAGCTTTATCTCACGTGCAGAATCCTCGAAGCTCAACCGCTTGTTGCCGCATCACGTCGTGGCGTAAGAACAGAGACGAACGCGACATCACTGAATCGCTCGGCGACAAAGGTTTTGGCGAAACGCGTATCGGTACACACCGCTCACGTCGTCGCCCGTCTTTCGAATACAACTGGATCAGGTGAACACATGACTCTCAACGGCGGCCGAATCGTCATCATTGGTGGCGGCATAATCGGCGCATCCATCGCCTACCACCTCAGCCTCAGCGGGTACCGCGACGTCACCATCGTCGAACGCACACTCGTGGGCGAAGGCGCTACGGCATACGCGACCGGTGGCATCCGGCATCAATTCTCGTCTCGAGTGAACATCGAACTCGTGCAGCACTCGATCGAGTTCTGGAAGAACTTCGAATCACATACTGAACGTCCTCTCGATTTCCGTCGACACGGCTACCTGTTCCTCATTTCAGACGAGGCGACGTCCGAGGCGTTCGGCAAGAATGTCGCTCTCCAACGCTCCCTCGGTGTGGAGGTCGAGGTTCTCGAGCCGAGTCAGATCTGCGACGTTTTTCCGAATGTGCGGGTCGACGACTTGGTGTCGGCGACTTACACCCCCCAGGACGGGTCCGCCTCGCCGGCCGACGCGGTGGCCGGATATCTGCACCTTGCACGCCGTCACGGTGTGTCGGTTCTGCAGAACACCGAGGTCCTCGACATCGCTGTCGGCGCAGACGGTGCGGTGAAGGGTGTGATGACCTCGCGCGGCGACATCGAGGCCGAGGCAGTGGTGATCGCAGCCGGGCCGCAGAGCCGCAGGGTCGGCGCACTGTGTGGGCTCGACATCCCGGTCTTTCCGCATTCGCGGCAGGCTTTCGCGACCGCTCCCATCGCGTCGATCGACGGCAGCCTCCCTTTGACGGTGGACATGGCGACCGGCGCCTACCTTCACCCGGAGAAGAGCGGCGGCGCGGTGGTCGGTGGTAACGACCGCGGGGTCCCCTCCACCGAGGACGCCTCCGTGGACTGGGACCGCGTCGAAGGACTGGCAGCGGCGCTGTCCTACCGCTTCCCGGAACTCGGTGGACTCGAGGTCACTCGCGGATGGGCCGGTCTTCGCGAGATGACTCCGGACGATCACGCGATCGTCGGGGCAACCGACGACGTCGGCGGGTTGTTCATCGCCGCCGGTTTCTCCGGCCACGGCTTCATGCAGTCTCCCGCAGTCGGCAAATCCATCACACAGCAGCTTCTGACGGGTCGTTCCGACATCGATCTGAGCACGCTGGCTCTGTCCCGCTTCGCGGCACCGCTCGCAGGCGAACTCGAGAACGCGGTTTTCTGAGGCCGGCTCTCCACCCACCAACCCATTCCTCGAGGAGATTTCCATATGACTGTCCAGGATTTCGTCGAATCATCAGTCTCCGCTCGGACCGTTCGGTCGGGCGCAGAGTTGCTCGTCGATGCACTCGTCCGTAACGGAGTAGAGACGATCTTCGGTGTTCCGGGAGACACCGGCGTCGTCGTTTACGAACAGCTACGCCGTCGCAGCGAGGAAGTGCGGCACGTGCTCGCGAGAGACGAGCGCCACGCCGCGTACATGGCCGACGGCTACGCACGCACCCACTTGAAAGTCGGTGTCTGTGAGGCATCGAGCGGGGCAGGTGCCGTCTACCTCGCGAGCGGACTCGGTGAGGCCATGGCGTCATCGATTCCGTTGTTGGCGTTCACCACCGACATTCACCGTTCGAGCCGAGGGTCGGGCGCGATTACCGAGATCGATCAGGAGGCGCTGTTCGCCGGAGTCACGAAATGGTGCAAGACCGCGCAACACGCTTCCGAGATCCCGGAACTGGTGCGCGAAGCGCTCGAGGTCGCAGTGACCGGTCGTCCGGGGCCAGTCGCACTCGTTCTGCCCGAGGATGTTCTGGACGAGTCCGCCGATGTTCCGGTGCCTGCCGGCACCTCGGATTTTCCGGCCGATCGTTACCCTGCGGTGCAGGATCGTGTGACCCGGGTCGCCGAACGACTGGCCACCGCCGATCGCCCCGCTATCCTGGCGGGCGGCGGAGTGCACACCTCGGGTGCGTGGAAAGCGCTGAGGGAGTTCGCCGAACGTGCCGGTATCCCCGTCGCGACCACCATTCACGGCAAGGGCGCGCTCGCCGAGGATCACCCCTTGTCGCTGGGCATCGCCGGCGGTAACGGAAGCCGCGGATACGCCAACGACTACCTCACGGACAGCGACGCGGTGCTGATCGTGGGTAGTCGCGCCAACTCCACGGATACCAACGGCTTCACCATCGTCCGAAGAAGCGGACAGTGGGTCGCTCAGATCGACTCGGACCGCTCCCGCGCGGGGCGCAATTTCGAAGAGAGTGTTCCGCTGGCGGGCGACGCCGCGACCGTGTTGGGCCAGCTCATCAAAGACATCAAGCCGGTCGGGCCGGAGACTCGAGCGGTGCGAGAGTCCTGGATCGCGGATCGCAAACGCGAATGGGCCAGTCGCCTCGCGACCGAGTCGACCACCGTCGCCGAGGGCAAGATTCACCCACGCGATGTCATCCGGAAACTGCACGAAGTGTTCGGGGCAGGCACTTGGGTTGCTGCGGACCCCGGCACCCCTACCCCCAATCTCTCCGCCTACTGGGAAGCCGACGGCAACGGCTGGCGGGTGGTGATCCCGCGCGGCCACGGTCCGATGGGCTACTCGATCTCCGCGGCGATCGGTATCGCGATCGGGCACCCGGGTGAGCGGGTGTTGTGTGTTACGACCGAAGGCAGTCTCGCCATGGGAATCGGTGACTGGGAGACCGCCGAGCGACTAGGCCTTCCGATCACCTACGTCGTACTCGACAACGTGTCCTTCGCGTGGATCAAGATGCTCCAGCACCTGTTCCTCGATCGCCAGTACTTCGCCACCGAACCGGGGCCGATCGACCCCGCAGTTCTCGCACACGGCATGGGTCTGCCGGGATACCTCGCGAGCGACCTGAGCCAACTCGACAAGCTGGCACGCGAATCTTTGCACCGCGAGGGGCCAACCGTGATTCACGTCCAGGTTCCCGAGCACAAGGACGCGCCGCCGCCGGTGGCGCCGTGGCAGGCTGCGCTCGACGGTACAGCTGAGGGAAGGCCGGTTTACTGATGACCGACCCGTGTGGTGCATCGATACCGGATTTGGAAATACCATCACGTTCATGAACGTCTCCGCGAAGAGAGCTCACCATGTCTACAGTTCCTGTTACAGGCCACCCTGCTGACGATGCCGAAGTGAACGCAGCCGACAAAGTAGTCGACCGGCAAACAGCCATTCAGGCTGCGAAGTCCAGTTTTCTGGGCACATCGGCCGAGTGGTACGACTACTTTCTCTACGGTAGTGCCGCTGCCATCGTGTTCCCGAACGTCTTCTTCGACGGGCTGGGGACCACCGCCGGCACGCTGATCTCACTGGCCAGCTTCGGTGTTGCGTTCTTCTTCCGCCCACTCGGCGGCCTGATCTTCGGCCAGATCGGCGACCGAGTGAGCCGCAAGAGCGCCCTCGTCGCAACCTTGCTGATGATGGGCGCGGGCACATTCTTGATCGGATGTCTTCCCTCCTCCGCGCAGATCGGAATCGTCGCGCCCGCCATCCTGGTACTCCTGCGCGTTCTGCAGGGCATCGCGATGGGCGGCGAATGGGGCGGAGCGTCGTTGCTGGTCATGGAGTCAGCTCCGACCGACAAACGGGGATTCTATGCGGTGTCTACCCAACTCGGTGTACCGGCCGGCCAACTCGCCTCCGCCGGGATGCTGGCGTTGTTCGGCCTGCTACCCACGGAACAGTTCCTCAGCTGGGGTTGGCGTGTCCCGTTCCTACTGAGTGCGCTCATCGTCGGGGTTGGTCTCTACGTGCGAATGAAACAGCAGGAGACGCCGCACTTCGAGGCGATTCGGGAAGCTGACGAGATAGTACAGAGGCCCATCGGCGAGGTGTGGAAGAACAAGAAGAAGGTCACGTTCCTTCTAATCTTCGTCCAGTTCGCGGCCACGATCGGCTACTTCCTCTTCACCGTGTACTCCCTCGTATACGTCACCAACGAACTGGGAATCTCACGGTCGGTCCCGCTCACGGGCGTGCTGGTCGGTGCCGCCGCGTGTCTGCTGGTCATGCCCATCTACGCGGCACTGTCCGATCGGTACGGCCGTCGTCCCGTCTATGCAGCGGGAACGCTGTTCATCGGGCTCTACGCCATCCCCTTCTTCTGGCTGCTCGACACTCGCAACAACATCGTCATCATCGCCGCGATCGCGGCAGGGCTGGTCTTCGGGTGGGCCCTCCCGGGATCTATCCAGGGTCCGGTGTACACCGAGCAGTATCCGACCCGTTACCGCTACACCGGATGCTCGATCGCGTATCAGGGATCGTCCGTTGTGTCGGGCGCACCAGCACCCCTGGTCGCCGGCGCTCTGGTCAGCGCAACCGGAGCAACCCTGGCGGTATCGTGGTACGTCATGATCGGGGCAGTGATCTCTCTGGCGTGTGTGCTGGCCCTCCGGGAAACCTACCGAGTGGACTTGGCGGAAGAATGACGTCTTCATCCCCGAACCAGTCGTCTGATCAGGATGCCGACAACGAGGTCGGAATCATCATGCTCGACAACTCGATTGCACGACCGATCGGCGATGTGGGAAACCGCGAGAGCTATCCCTACCCGGTAGCTTTCGCGGTCACCCCGAATGCCCGTAACACACAGGTCGTCGAGCAGTCCGGGGCCGGTTTGTGTGAGAAGTTCGTCGACACGGCGCGCTCGCTCGAACACGCCGGAGTGTCGGCAATCTCCACGAGTTGCGGGTTTCTGGCGATCTACCAGCGGGAACTCGCCGCCTCGGTCGCCGTCCCGCTTGCGACGTCGAGCCTGTTGCAGATTCCGCTCGTGCTCAGCCTCCTGAAGCCGGAGCAGCGACTGTGCGTACTCACCGCCAACGCGAGCACGTTGTCGGATCGGCATTTCGAATCAGTCGGCATCGGCGCCGACAGTCGTGATCGGATCGACGTTGTAGGGTTCGAGAACACCGAACACACCTATGCGGCCCTGGTGGCCGAGGCTGTCGTGCTCGATCCCCGGCTAGTGGAACGCGAGATCGTCGAACTCGCTCGTTGCGCGGTTGCGCGCACCCCGCAGATCGGCGCATTCGTCCTCGAGTGCACCAACCTTCCACCGTATGCAGACGCGATTGGTGCAGCTACCGAGCGACCTGTGTGGGACGCGGTCACCCTCATCGACTGGATGCGCCGCGGGAGCCGACGATCGCGAGCGACCGCGCCATGCTGAATGTCGTTCATCTCCACACGCTGCAGATGGTGATCAAGGCAGGTTCCTTGAGCGCGGCGGCGAAGGAACTCGGCTACACCACCTCCGCAGTCTCGCAGCAGATCGCATCGTTGGAGAAATCTGTGGGTGTCGCTCTGTTCGAGCGTGGGCCGCGCAGCCTGTGGCCGACACCGGCAGGTGTCGCGCTGGTCAACCATGCCGACGCCATCGTCGCGCGCAGCGACGAGGCCGAGGACGAGATGCGAACCTATGCGCTCGGTACCCGGGGAAGGCTACGAGTGGGCGCGTCGGGAACTGTCGGCGCCCAGTTGGTCCCGAAGGCGCTCGCCCGCTTGGTAGCCACCCATCCCGGCGCCGACATCACCGTCGAAGACGACGGGCTGCTTCAGAATGGGATGACTTCGGCGATCACCGAGGGAAAGGTCGATCTCGGCCTCGTCTTCGAATACGGGTTGGTACCGCGGACCTGGCCCGAGGACGTCACGATGCGGCCCATTCTCGACGAAGAGTTGGTGGTGATCGAAGGCGGCCAGGGCACCCGTTCATCGGAGGACCGCCTCGAACTCACCGAAGTGGCAGAACAACCGTGGGTGACGAATCGAGTGGGTTCGGACGGCTCGGAGAATTTCTACCGGATCTGTGCCGCATCCGGATTCGCGCCGCAAGTGTTGTTCACCAGCAACGACTTCGACGTCATTCGCGGTCTCGTCAAGGAGCGACTGGGGCTGGCAATCGTCCCCGCCCTGGCCCTCGGTATCGACCGCTCGATACAGCTTCGTCGAATCGGACCCACCGCTCCCCGTCGACGGGTCTACGCCGCATACCGTAAGTCTGACACCAACCCCTTGATCGGCGCCGCCATCCAGGCACTCGACGAAGCCTCCGATGATTTCCTGGCATGGACGAGTAGAGCGTTCAGCTCACGTCTCGATTCGCCGATCGCACTCACTTTCGGGGATCGCAGTTCCTGAACCGGATCAGACTACTGCTCAGAGCCTTTGATCGGCGTGAGGAACAGTCGACCTTACTGTGAGGCATCGAGACTCTGATCCTGCGACCCTTGCCCGCTGATCGGCGCCACAGGATGATCTAGGAATGGCCGAACAGATCGACGACTACTTCACCTCTGTCGTGTCGGGGCTGGTCCCCGGGGAGAGTCGCTCCGGTGTCCGTCCGGAGGATCCGATCCAGCCGCCGTCACCGTTGTCGGTGCAGGGCGCTCTGGACCTCTTCGACGCCCAGGTCGGCAGCAGGCATCTCGATCTGGCGGCCCGCTGGTTGCGGTCGCGAGGTAAGGGTTTCTACACGATCGGCTCGTCCGGGCACGAGAGCAACGCCGCCGTCGCGGCCGCGCTGCGACCTACCGATCCCGCTCTGCTGCATTACCGTTCCGGTGGCTTCTTCTTGGCGCGGGCGCGGCAGGTGGACGGCAGTGATCCGCTGCGCGACGTCCTGCTCGGACTCGTGGCGGCGACGGAGGAACCGATATCGGGTGGTAGGCACAAGGTGTTCGGCCGCCGCGACCTCAACATCATTCCCCAAACCTCCACCATCGCTTCACATCTCCCACGCGCTGTCGGGGTCGCCTTCTCGATCGCCCGGTCGGAGAAGCTGCACGTGCCCTCGCCGTGGCCGGCCGACGCAGTCGCCGTGTGCAGCTTCGGGGACGCGTCCGCGAACCACTCCACGGCCGTCGGTGCCATCAATACCGCGGTGCATGCCGCCTACCAGGGGTTGCCGTTGCCGCTGCTGCTGGTATGCGAGGACAACGGGATCGGGATCAGCACCAAGACACCGCAGGGCTGGATCGCCGCGAACTTCGGTGACCGGGCGGGACTCGAGTACTTCGAGGCGGACGGCTCCGACCTGCCGGCGGCGTACGCAACGGCGAAGCATGCCGCCGACTGGGTCCGCAGGCACCGGAAGCCCGCGTTCCTGCACCTGCGCACCGTCCGGTTGATGGGTCACGCCGGCTCCGATGTCGAGGCCGCGTACCGGACGTCCGCCGAGATCACCGCCGACTTCGACCGCGACCCGGTGCTGTGCACGGCGAAACTACTGGTCGAGCGAGGACACCTGAGCCCGACCGATATCCTCGACCGCTACGAGAAGAAGCGCGCCGAGGTCCTCGGACTGGCCGAACAGGTCGGCGAGCTGCCGCAGCTCGACAGTCCCGCGGCGGTGATGAAACCCCTCGCCGACTGTGCCGAGCAGGCCGCCGCGACCGTGCCGGAGCGCGTCGACCCGGACCGTCGCGCGCAGTTCATCGGATCACCGCTTCCCGAGGAGGAAGGTCCGCTGACCACCGGTCTCGCGATCAACCGTGCCCTGCTCGACGTGCTGGCCCGATACCCCGAGGCGCTGGTGTTCGGGGAGGACGTCGCCCGCAAGGGCGGGGTCTACGGGGTGACTCGTGGCCTGATGAAGAAGGCCGGGTCGGCGCGCGTGTTCGACACGCTTCTCGACGAGCAGGCGATCCTGGGACTCGCGCTGGGCGCGGGGGTGTCCGGTCTGCTGCCCATCCCGGAGATCCAGTACCTGGCCTATCTGCACAACGCCGCCGACCAGATCCGCGGGGAAGGCGCGACATTGCAGTTCTTCTCCGACCGCCAGTACCGCAACCCGATGGTGGTGCGGGTCGCCGGATACGGGTACCAGAAGGGGTTCGGCGGGCATTTCCACAACGACAATGCGGTCGCCGCTCTGCGCGACATTCCCGGCATCGTCGTGGCGTCGCCGGCACGCCCTGACGACGCTGCGGCCATGATGCACACGTGCGCCGCGGCCGCCCGCACCGCCGGGGCGCTGTGTGTGTATCTGGAACCCATTGCGCTGTACCACACCCGGGATCTGCACGAGGACGGTGACGAGCAGTGGCTGGCATCGTATCCGGATCCTGTGAAGCAGGCAGAGAACCACGTGCCGATCGGCTCCGCTCGCACTTACGGTGACGGCACCGACCTGACCATCGTCACGTTCGGCAACGGAGTACGTATGAGCCTGCGGGTCGCCCGCCGGCTCGAACAGGCGCACATCGCTGCGCGCGTGGTGGATATGCGCTGGCTCGCACCGCTACCCGTCCACGACATCGTCCGGGAGGCGAACGCGACCGGCCGGGTGCTCGTCGTCGACGAGACCCGCAAGTCGGGAGGTGTGTCCGAAGGTGTGGTCGCGGCGTTGGTCGACGACGGCTTCACCGGAGTACTCGCACGCGTCACGAGCGACGACAGCTTCATCCCGCTCGGCGACGCCGCACTCGAGGTCCTGCTCTCCGAGGAGACCATCGAGGCCGCGGCGGTCAAACTCGTGAGCCGCTAGCGCCCGCATCCCTCGCGCTTCGCTATGACGGCAACGTCAACCGGTATCCCCTCCGCCATTGCCAAGCTGTTGTCCGGTCGGGCATGTTCGAACTGCATCTCTCTACACCGGCGGACAGGAACATTTCATGAGTGGCGATCAGCGACCCCACATCGTGGTGATGGGGGTGACCGGCTGCGGGAAGACGACAGTCGCGCAGCAACTTTCCGAACTGACCGGCCACTGGTTCCTCGACGCCGACGACCTGCATCCGCCGTCGAACGTCGAGAAGATGGCCGCCGGTATCCCGCTGACCGACGACGACCGGGCACCGTGGCTCGCAGTCGTCCGTGACCGGCTGCAGGAGCTGTCCGATCAGGGACGCCGTGGTGTGGTGGCGTGCTCGGCGCTGCGGCGGAGCTACCGGAACATCCTCCGCGACGTCTCCGACCCGGTGCTGTTCGTCCACCTCACGGGGGATCGGGACGTGATCCACGGCCGGATGCAGGCGCGGAACGGGCACTTCATGCCGCCTGCCCTGCTCAATTCCCAGTTCGCGCTCCTCGAGCCGTTCGACGCCGACGAGTTCGGAGTGGTCCTGGACGTCGATCCGGCACCCGACGTGATCGCACGGGCCGCCGCCGAATACCTGCACGAAGAACGAAAGGTTGTCACACAGTGAGTTCGCACGGGAGTTTCGATGTCGAGGGCAAGATCGCGCTCGTCACGGGGTCGAGTCGGGGAATCGGCTTCGCACTCGCCAACGGACTCGCCGAGGCGGGTGCGGAGGTCGTGCTCAACGGCCGCGACGCCGACGCCCTCGCCCGCAGCCGCGACGAGATCGTCCGCGCCACCGGTGCGACAGTCCACACCTGCGCCTTCGACGTGACCGCTCCCGCCGAGGTCGCCGCCGCCGCGCAGCGGGTCGAGAACGAGATCGGTCCCGTCGAGATCGTCGTGAACAACACCGGCGTCCAGCACCGCAGCCCACTGCTCGAGTTCGGCGACGACGACTTCCGTCGCGTACTCGACACCAACCTGAGCAGCGCGTTCTTCGTCGGCCGCGAGTTCGCGCGGGCGATGGTCCGGCGGGGGCGCGGGAAGATCGTCAACATCTGTTCGGTCCAGAGTGAACTCGGCCGGGCGGGCATCGCCCCGTACGCCGCGAGCAAGGGTGGGCTGAAGATGCTCACGCGCGGAATGTGCGCCGACTGGGCACCGTTGGGGCTGCAGGCCAATGCCATCGCACCCGGGTACTTCGACACCCAGCTCACCGAGGCGCTCGTGAACGATGCCGACTTCAGTGCGTGGCTGACCAAGCGCACGCCCGCCGGGCGGTGGGGGCGCACGGAGGAACTCGTCGGCGCACTGCTCTTCCTCTCGTCGCCGGCGTCGGACTTCGTCAACGGCCAGATCCTGTACGTCGACGGCGGCCTGACCGCCGTAGTGTGATCCCCACCCGACCGACTCGAAAGACCATGATGCCGAACACCGCAACGCCTCGTATCCACCTCGGACCGAATCCGGACGCCGCCCTCATGAAAGGGATCGAGCGGGGCGGAGGCGTACTCACGCCGCTTGCCGACGCCGAAGCCGTGGTGTGGGCGCAGGGTCCCGACACGTTCCCCGCGCAGTTGCCGGACTCGGTGCGGTGGGTGCAGCTGCCCTCGGCGGGTGTGGAGCCGTGGATTTCCGCCGGGATCGTCGACACCGACCGGACCTGGACGTCCGCGGCCGGCGCCTACGCCGGTAACGTCGCGGAACACGGAGTTCTGCTGCTCCTGGCCGGGGTCCGCGCCCTCACCGAGCAGGTGCGCGCGACCTCGTGGCGCAAGGCCGAGTTCGACCCGCAGGTGGGCACCCTGCGCGGGGCGACGGTCGCCATCGTCGGGTGCGGTGGCATCGGCCGGGCGATGATCCCGCTGCTCGACGCGTTCGGCGTTCGGGTGCTGGCCGTGACCCGTTCGGGAACCCCGGTCCCGGGTGCCGTCGAGACGCTGCCGTCCGATCGGACGTCGGAAATCTGGTCGAGAGCAGACCATTTCGTCATCGCCGCACCGGCGACGGCGGCGACCGCGCAGATCGTCGACGAGGCCGCGCTCGCGCAGATGAAATCGACGGCATGGATCGTGAATGTGGCACGCGGCTCCCTCATCGACACCGCGGGGCTCGTCGACGCGCTGCGCACCGGATCGATCGGCGGCGCCGCCCTCGACGTCACCGATCCCGAACCCCTTCCCGACGGACACCCGCTCTGGACCCTGCCGAACGCGATCATCACGCCGCACGTCGCGAATCCGGCGACCGGTCTGACGCGGCTGCTTGCCGATCACGTCGAGTCCAACGTCGAACGCTTCGCTGCCGGAGCGCCTTTGATGGCGCCGATCGACCCGAGCCGGGGTTACTGAATCCCTCGCTCGGCTTCCGAACTGGTCCTGATGTAGTTGGCGACGACGCTGCGCACCACCTCGCGTACCGCCTCGGCAGGTCCCGAGAGCGGCTGATTGGCGGGTGTTCCGAGGGAGACCTGGACTTCGATCGACGGTTCGATCCGGCGGAGTTCCAGGTTCTCCACATTCATGATGCGGCGTGCCACCGAGAACGGTAATACCGTCGCGCCCAGGCCGTTTCGGACCGCCTGCGCCATCAGCGTCACCGATTCCACTTCGCCGACCACCCGCGCGTGCTCGAAGGCGTGTTCGTAGGCCTGCTCCACCACCTTGCGGATGGTGTGCATCGGGCCCGGCAGCAGCAGCGGCAGGTCGACGAGGTCCTTGATGGCGACGGCGGTCCCGGTGTCCCCGGGCAGACCGGTGCCTGCCGGCGCGACGACCATCAGCTCCTCGGTGAGGAGACGCTCGAAGTTGACGCCCTTGATCGGCCCGGCGTCGTAGAGCAGCGCCATGTCCATGCGGCCTGTCATCATGGCCTCGCTCAGCACGCCGCCGAAGTTCTCGTTGATGTGCAGGAGGATGCTGGGGTACCGCGACCGCACCGCGGTGAGCAGCGGTAACGCGATGGAACTCACGGTGCTGTAGGGCGCGAGCCCGACGGAGACACCGCCCGCCAGTTCTCGACCGACGACGCTCACCTCGGCCTGAGCGCTCTCCACCTGCCGCAGGATCACCTGCGCGTGCCGGTACAGCGCGCGCCCCGCATCGGTGGGTTCCACTCCCTGCTTGCTGCGGATCAGCAGCTGCTGACCGAAGTGGGTCTCCAGCGCCGTCATCTGCTGGCTCAGTGCCGGCTGGGCGATGTGCAAGATGTCGGCCGCCCGCGTGATGCTTCCGGCGTCGACGATGCGGACGAATGAGAACAAGCGTCGGGTATCCACGAGCGATCTGCCTTTCTGACAATGCGGCGACGCACGCACGCCGCGGTTTCGACAAGGTTGCCGGGCGGAAACACCGCTGTAGCCAAATGCGAGGCGCTGTTCTTCCCTTTTTGCATCGCCGCTGTTCAAACACCATAGACGTTCGTTATCGCCTCACGTAAAACAGGTATTAACCGCCCGAACCGGATCCTGCGTAGCGTCCGTTTACATCGAAAGTTCACAGGAACTGCACCAGCGGTTCCACTGCAGGTCCCCATGGGAGGCACCGTGACTGTCAAGATCGATCTCGTCGCCGACCTCGGCGAGAGCTTCGGCGCCTGGACGATGGGCGACGACGACGCGCTGCTCGACGTGCTGACGTCCGCCAACGTCGCGTGCGGATTCCATGCCGGTGACCCCAGGACCATGGACGCCACGGTCCGAGGATGCGTCGCCCGCGGAATCGGCATCGGCGCGCACCCCAGCTTTCCCGACCTCGCAGGGTTCGGCCGGCGCGCGATGGACCTCACCGCAGACGAGGTCCGCACGGACGTTCTGTACCAACTCGGCGCGCTGCACGCCTTCGCGACTTCGCACGGCACGACGCTCTCGCACATCGCACCGCACGGTCGGTTGGGAAATCTCGTCGCGACGCGGGCGGATTACGCACGTGCCGTCGTCGATGCGGTGGAAGCGTTCGACCCGCGGCTGATCGTGCTGGCCCAGGACGGTGAACTCGCCGACCACGCCCGTGACCGCGGGATTCGCGTCGCCATCGTCGCCATCGTCGACCGCGCGTACCGCTCGGACGGCACCCTGGTGCCGCGGTCCGAGGCCGGTGCCGTGATCCACGACCAGGCCACTCTGGTGGCGCGCACGGTGCAGATGGTCACCGAGGGTGTCGTCGAGGCCGTCGACGGCACGCGCATCCCGATCGAGGCCGACACGGTGCTGCTGCACGGTGACGGCGCCGACGCCGTACGCAACGCGCGAGCTATCCGCGACGCGCTCCTGCGGGCGGGTGTTGTCATCGCCCCGGTGACCGAGGTTCTCGCGGCCAAGGAAGAGAAGGAGTCCGCGTCGTGTCCGGCGTGACCTGCATCCGGCCGCACCGGGAGTTCGTCCTCTCGGATTGCGGAGACTCCGCGGTACGTCTCACGTCGTTGTCCTCGGATGCGGAGGAGCGCTGGCGGGTGGTCCACACGGTCGCCGCCGCGCTCGACGCACGCGGCGACGAGGTCGCGGTCACCGGCATCATTCCCACGTACGACGCGTTGCTGGTCGAATTCGATTGTGGTGCAACCACCCACGACGCCATTCGTGCGCACGTCGAACGACTGATCGAGCTCCCCGCGGATGCCGCGGCGCGTGGCCCGCGGCAGTTCGAGATCCCGGTCGTCTACGGGGGAGAATTCGGCCCCGACCTCGACGAGGTGGCGGCACACCTCGAACTCTCACCCGCCGAGGTGATCCGACTGCACGGTGCCGGCCCACTGACCATGCGCTGCTTCGGTTCCCCGGGCGGCGCCCCGATGCTGGACGGTCCCGCGTTCCCGCGGCCCGTCCCCCGCCGCACGATTCCGCGGCCGCACGTACCGGCAGGCGCCGTCGCAGTCGCGGGCAGGCAGGCCGTCGTCTCTGCGCGTCCCGCTCCGGGAGGCTGGCCGGTGATCGGTCGAACACCGCTGACCATCGTCGACCCGGCGACCGACCCACTGTCCGACTTCCGGCCCGGCGACACGTTCCTCTTCGTTCCGATCACCGCGGCCGAGTGGTCGACGTACGAGGGGGTCCGGCATGGCTGAATCGATCACCGTCACGACACCCGGCCTGACCTCGATCCAGGACCTCGGCCGGCTCCGCGCGTCGCGGTTCGGTCAGATGACCGGCGGAGCCTCGGACCAGTACAGCGCCGACGTGGCGAACGCACTGGTCGGGAGCCCGCGTACGGCGCCTCTGCTCGAGCTCGTCGCGATGGACTTCGGCGCCGTCGCGAGCATCGACCTGCTCGTCGCGGTGACCGGAGCGCCGGCGGAGGTGCGGGTCGGGGGTGTCACCCGCCCACAGTGGGAGCCGTTCGTGTGGACCGCGGGCGAAGAACTCACCGTCCGCGGAATCCGCGACGGGCTCAGGGTCTACCTCGCCGTGCACGGAACGATCGACGCGCCCTACCTGCTCGGTAGCTGCGCCCCCGACTCGGTTCTCGGTTTCGGCCGGCAACTGACGGTCGGCGAGTCCGTCGGCATCGACGTCGACGGACCGCCGATCGACCACCCGCACTTCCGGATGCCGCTGTTCCGGCTCGGCGCCCGGCCCGCGGCCTTCACCGGGTGCTGGACCATCGACGTGACCGATGGCCCCGACGTGCACGAATTCGGCGCGACCGCCACCCGATTGTTCGAGACCCCCTTCGTCATCGGCGACAACTCGAACCACATCGGTCTCCGCCTCACGCCGACCGATCCGGGTAGCCCCGTCCCCAGGCGGGACCGGTCGACGGAGGTGCTCTCCCGCGGAGTGCCGATCGGTGCGGTCGAGGTTCCCGCCGGCGACGAGATCCTCGTTCTGCATCGTGGACGAGGGGTGACCGCCGGATACCCGGTGCTCGCGGTCGTGACCGCCACCGCCCTGTCCCAGCTCGGCCAGGCACGCCCCGGCCAGGAGGTCCGGTTCAGGAAGGTGACCGTCCCCGACGCCGTGGACGCCTACCGGACACAACGCCGCTCGATAGGGCTCCTCCGCTCCCGCGTGGCGAACGCGTTCGCCAGTCTTCAGATCCCCCTTCACACAGAAACGACATCCGCCCAGCACAGCTCGGTACCCCAGATGGAGTCAGCATGACCAACGCGATCTCACCCGACACGGCCGGGCACACGGCCGATCACGAGGTGCAACCCCGCCAGCTACGCAAAGTCGTTCTCGCAGGCTGCGTGGGCATCTTCGTCGAGCTCTACGACAACGGCATCTTCGCCTTCATGGCGACCGCCCTGGCCATCGTCTTCTTCGACGTCTCCAAGTCGAGTGACGCGCTGATGCTCGTCTTCGCCGGCTACGCGATCTCGTTCTTCGTGCGACCTCTCGGCGCGGTCGTCTGCGGGATCCTGGGGGACCGGATCGGCAGGCAGAAGATGCTCGTCTTCGTCATCATGCTGATCAGCGTCGCCACCGCGGGGATCGGTGTTCTCCCGACCTACGCCGCGATCGGCATCGCCGCACCCGCGTTGTTGATCCTCCTGCGCATCCTGCAGGGATTCTCCGTGGGCGGTGAGGCGGCGGGAGCCATGACCTTCCTCGCCGAGCACTCACCGGAGGGCAAGCGCGGACTCATCACCAGCTACGCACAGATCGCGTCCTTCCTGGCCCTGCTCACGGGCACGCTGGTCGCGTTCGCGATGTCACCGTGGCTCAACGAGGCCGCCATCAACGGCGGCGGACCGGCCAGCTGGGCCTGGCGTGTGCCGTTCCTCGTCGCGATCCCGATGGGCATCATCGGCTGGTACATCCGCCGGGCCATCAGCGACACCCCGAACTTCGAGAAGCTCAAGGCCGAAGGCGGACTGTCCCGCAACCCGCTGAAGGAAGCGTTCGCGACCCCCGAGCACCGCAAGGCGATGCTGCTCGCGCTGTTCATCCCGCTTATGAACGGCTCCGGATACTACGTGCTTTTCTCCTACATGCCGACGTTCCTCAAGGGTCAGAACATCGGGTTCTCGACCGGCACCGCCCTGCTCGTGACCGCGGCGAGTCTGGTGGCGATCTGCATCGCCATTCCGTTCATGGGTGCTCTCTCGGACCGCGTCGGCCGCAAGAAGGTCATCGCCGGCGCGGCGATCGCCATGGCCATCGGTGCCATCCCCTGTTACGCCCTGATCGCGACCGGCAACTTCGTGCTCGCGGTGCTCGGGGCGTGCATCATGGCGGTGATCTTCGCCGGTCACACGGCCGTCATCCACATCCTCATCGTGGAACTCTTCCCCACCCGGGTCCGGTACTCGGCGTACGGGCTGGGCTACAACATCTCCTCGGCGGTCTTCGGCGGCACGGCGCCCCTGCTCATGACCTGGCTGATTCCTCAGTTCGGAATCTACGTTCCCGCGGTCTACGCCGTCGTCACCGCGGTGGGAACCCTCATCGCCGTCAGCACCATTACCGACCGGGCGCACGTGCCTCTCCGTGACACGCTCTGACGGATCCAGACTCGGCCCGGTGGTCTCCTGACGACTCGAAGACCACCGGGCTGTACCAACTTTCACCACCACCACCAGCAAGGCAAGGGAGCGTTATGCCATTCAACGACTACCGGGCGGCACTCGTCACCGGTGCCAACACCGGAATGGGTGCGGCGGTCACCGAGATCCTGACCAAACGCGGACTGACCGTCTACGGTGTGGCCCGCAACAAGGAACGGCTCGACGAGGTCGCGGACCAGACGGGAATGATCCCGCTCGCCGTCGACATCACCGACATCGACGCTTTGAGCGCCGCCGTCGAGGGGCTCGAGATCGACGTGCTGATCAACAACGCGGGAGTGTCGGCCACCGGCAACATCCTGGATGCCTCCGCGGAGTCGGTCGACGCCATGGTGGACGTCAATCTCCGTGCGGTGCTGCACCTGTGCCGGCTGCTGATGCCGGGAATGGTCGAGCGGGACCTCGGCCACATCGTCAACATCAGCTCCATCGCCGGCCTGTACAACTTCTACGGCCACACCGCCTACCACGCCACGAAGGCCGCGGTGCACCAGATCTCGCGGCAACTGCGCAACGACACCATCGGCAAGCGCATCCGCGTGACCGAGATCTGCCCGGGCAGAGTCGAAACCGAGATCTTCGGACGCAACCTCGGCGGGTCGCCGGAGGCGATGAAGGAAGCGTGGAAGACGTATTACGAGGGCTTCGAATCCATCACGACCAAGGACATCGCCGACACGATCGAATTCGCGATCGACGCCCCGCGCCACGTCAATCTCGGACTGATCGAAATCATGCCCACATTCCAGGTACCGGGTGGACTCGACTTCATCCGGCGCAACGATTGAGGCCCGCGGTGAACACTGCACAGCGCGAGTCCGGCGCTCCGCCTCCGACCGAGACCCTCGGGGTGGTGGCGCACGCCGCGGGTGACCTGCGCATCGAATCGGTGCCGCTGCGCCGGCCCGAATCATCCGAGACGATCGTCGAGATCGCCTACGGCGGGATCTGCGGATCCGACCTGCACTACTGGACGCACGGGGCGGCGGGTGAGTCGATTCTGAAGGCGCCCATGCTGCTGGGCCACGAAGTGGTGGGAACGGTGGTGCAGGGAGCGGCCGACGGGAGCGGTCCCGCAGCGGGTGAACGTGTAGCCGTGCATCCCGCCACCCCCGGCGGTCGCGGCGCCAGGTTCCCCGAGGATCGCCCGAACCTCTCGCCGGGATGCACCTACCTCGGTAGTGCAGCGCAATTCCCCCACACCGAAGGGGCATTCGCGAAGTATGCAGTTCTGCCGTCCCGGATGCTGCGGCCGCTGCCGGCCGACCTTCCGCTGCGCACCGCCGCCGTCGCGGAACCCGCCGCCGTCGCATGGCATGCCGTGGCCCGCGCCGGCGGCGTATCCGGGAAGAGCGCTCTCGTCATCGGGTGTGGGCCCATCGGCGCCCTCGTGGTGGCGGTCCTTCGGCGGGCCGGTGCGCGCGAGATCACCGCAGTCGACGTGCACGAGTATCCCCTCACCGTCGCACGGGCGCTCGGCGCCGACCGGACCCTGGACGCCACCGACGCCGAGAGCATCGCGGCCGTCGACGCCGACATCGTGGTCGAGTGCTCCGGCAACCGCTTCGGGCTCGAGTCGGCCATTCGCGGCGCGACGCGCGGCGGCAGAGTCGTGATGCTCGGGCTGCTCCCGACGGGTCTTCAACCTGCGCCGCTCTCGCTCGTCATCACGCGGGAGCTCGAACTCGTCGGTTCCTTCCGATTCAACGACGAGATCGATTCAGTACTAGCCGCTTTGGCGGACGGCAGCCTGAACGTCGAACCGGTGATCAGTCACGAGTTCGGCATCGAGGACGGCCTCGAGGCCTTCGCCGTCGCGAAGGACGCGTCCACGTCCGCGAAGGTGTTGCTGGCGTTCTGATTCCAGCCATGCCGAACGGCTATCACCCGACAAGTAATCGGTCTTGTACAGGCGCGATGTGCCCCCGATAGCCTGGGTGTGAAGGTACCGCCCGACTTCCCGGCTTCTTTCGATCCCACGCCCTCTACCAGGAGGAACAATGTCCACCTTCGTCCCTGCAGCACGAGTCGACCAGATGCGTGAGTCACCGAGTGTGGCAGCTGCGCAACGGGTTCGCGAGCTCCGGGCGTCGGGGCGGGAGATCCTCGACCTGACGGTCGGAGAGCCCGATTTCGACACGCCGGACCACATCAAGGCGGCTGCCGTCGCGGCGATGGAATCCGGTCTCACCAAGTACACCCCTGTCAACGGCATTCCCGCACTGCGGGACGCGATCGCGAAGCGGATGCTCGACCGGACCGGTGTCGAGTTCGCGGACAACGAGATCACCGTCGGCGGAGGTGCCAAGCAGGTCATCTTCCTGGCGCTGATGGCGACGGTGGAGGAGGGCACCGAGGTGATCGTGCCCGCACCGTACTGGGTGTCCTATCCCGACATGGTGACCGTCCACGGCGGAACACCCGTCGTCGTCGACTGCCCGGAGTCCGACCGGTTCCTGCTCACCGCGGAGAAGCTCGCCGCCGCCATCACTCCCGCGACGAAATGGGTGATCCTCAACGCACCGTCGAATCCGACGGGCGCGGTGTACAGCGGGCAGGAACTGGCGGAACTGGCAGCGGTTCTCGACCGGAACCCGCACGTGAACGTGCTGTGCGACGAGATCTACGACGAGATCGTCTTCACCGACTCACCCGTTCCGAACCTGTTGTCGGCCGCGCCGCACCTCCGCGATCGGATCCTGGTCACCAACGGTGTGTCGAAGGCCTACGCGATGACCGGCTGGCGCCTGGGGTACGGCGTCGGGAACAAGGGGCTGATCGGAGCGATCAACAAGCTGCAGTCGCAGAGTTCCTCCTGCCCTTCGTCGATCAGCCAGGCCGCCGCGGCCGAGGCCCTCACCGGGGATCAGAGTTTCGTCACCACGTCCGTCGCGAGCTATCGCGCCCGGCGGGACGTCAGCTTCGAATTGTTTTCCGGCATAGACGGTCTGGAACCCGTACTGCCGCAGGGCGCGTTCTACCTGTTCGTCGGATGTGCGGGCCTCGTGGGCAAACGGACTCCCGACGGCACGCTGCTCGAGAACGACCAGGACGTGGTGCTCTTCCTTCTCGACCACGCGTCGGTGGCCACCATCCAGGGTTCCGCGTACGGCGCCCAGTCGTACTTCCGCGTCTCGTTCGCCACGTCCGAGGACGTGCTCAGGAACGCGGCCGCCGCGGTCGAGAAGGCCGTCGCGTCGCTCAGCTGATCCCACCCGCCATACACGACATACGGAGACAACATGGTTCACGTCACTACCAAGATCGACCGCGCCGACAAGGCCGCGATCGACCGACTGGGCGCCTACTCGGCCGCCACCATCCACGAGGCGCAGGGCCGCAAGGGCGCACTGGATTCGGGGATCAAGCCCATCGATCGCGACATGTCGTTCTGCGGAACGGCCTTCACCGTCGTGTGCCATCCGCGCGACAACATCATGCTCCAGGTCGCCATCAGCTACGCGCAACCCGGTGACGTGCTCGTCGTGTCCTCCGGCGATCAGCCCGCAGGACAGTTCGGTGACGTGCTGGCCAATGCGTGCGTGGCCCGGGGCATCAGCGCACTGGTCACGGACGGCGGAGTGCGGGACAGCCGGGAGATCCGCGAACTCGGGTTTCCCGTCTTCTCCAAGCACGTGTGCATCGAGGGGACGGTGAAGGAATCCCTCGGTCCCGTCAACCAGCCGTTGGTGTTCGGCGGCCAGATCATCTATCCCGGCGACGTGATCAAGGGTGACTGCGACGGAGTGGTCGTGGTCCGACGCGACGAGGTCCAGTTCGCCATCGACGCTTCCCGTGAGCGCGACGCCGCCGAAGCCGCCTACATCGAGCGGTACAAGAAGGGCGAAACCCCGATCCAGGTCAGCAATCTCGCCCAAGTGCTCGAGGCGAAGGGTCTCACCGTCGACCAGTGAGCCGGCCGCTCCCCGCCGCAGAGGTCCATCAGAGTTCCACGACGAAGGCGTAGGTCATGACTGTTCAAGACTTGGCTCCACCGGTTTCGGCACCGGATCGCGCTGCCCCGGGAGCTTTGGCCCACCGTGCCGCGCTGACGCAATTGCGTGATGCGACGGACATTCTCGGTCTCGACGAGGGCATGTATCGGCTGCTGGCCACTCCCCGGCGATCGCTGACCGTGTCGGTGCCGCTGCGGCGCGAAAATGGAAGCGTCGAAGTCTATTCCGGATACCGTGTCCAGCACAACCTCACGCGCGGGCCGGGCAAGGGCGGGGTGCGGTTCCACCCCGACAGCGACATCGACGAGGTGACGGCGCTCGCGATGTGGATGACCTGGAAATGTGCGCTGCTCGGGCTGCCCTACGGCGGAGCGAAGGGTGGCATCGCGATCGATCCGCGGGGGCTGACGCTGTCGGAGAAGGAACGGCTGACCCGGCGCTACACGCAGGAGATCCTCCCGTTCATCGGCCCCGACAAAGACATTCCCGCGCCCGATGTCAACACGGACGAGTCCACCATGGCCTGGATGATGGACACCTACTCCGTCAATGCGGGCTACTCCGTCCACGGGGCCACGACGGGGAAGCCGCTCACCGTCGGTGGATCGAACGGCCGCGCCGGCGCCACCTCCCGCGGGGTCGTGCTCGCCGCACTCGACGCGATGCGCCACCAGAACATCGACCCCACGGGACGCACTGTCGCGGTGCAGGGGTTCGGCAAGGTCGGTGCCGGTGCCGCGCGGTTCTTCGCCGAGGAGGGCTGCCGCGTGGTGGCGGCGTCCGACATCAGCGGAGGGTGCTACCGGGCAGGCGGACTCGACATCCCGAACCTCGAGGCGTGGGTCGCGGCGGGCGGATCCCTCGCGACCTACCCGGACGCGGACTCCGTCACCAACCGGGAACTCCTCGGCCTCGACGTCGACGTTCTGGTTCCCGCCGCGATGGACGGCGTCCTGACCGCGGACAATGCCGCCGATGTCCGCGCCCGCATGATCGTCGAAGGCGCCAACGGGCCGACATCACCCGAGGCCGACGCCATCCTGCAGAGCAACGGCGTCACCGTGGTCCCGGACATTCTGGCGAACGCCGGCGGGGTGGTCGTGTCGTACCTCGAATGGGTCCAGAACCTGCAGGCGTTCTCGTGGACCGGTGCCGAGGTGGACCGGAAGCTCTGCGTGTTCATGCAGAACGCCTCGCGTAGCGTGTGGGCCCTCGTTGCGGAGAAATCCCTGACGCTGCGTCGCGCTGCCCACGTCATCGGCGTCGGGCAGGTCGCGGAGGCGCACGAGGCGCGGGGCCTGTTTCCCTGACTGCCGTCCCACGGAGCGATTATGCCGTGAACACCTGCTTGGAGGATTCTTCGCGGAGACGATGTTCGTCCTCGCCGGGTGTGTCCGAGCCGCCGATCAGCTCGTCGAGGAGGATGTATCCCCCGTAGCCGAGGCCGGCGACGGCGAGGACGGCGGCGTACAGCCGGTCGAGCATCAGTTTCTCCGTATCGTCTGCGGAAACCCCCGAGCCGGGAAAGTATGCCCCCGGACCGGCTGATCCGGGTACTGCCCGAACGGACGGTTCAAAGACTCTCCTTGACAGACCTCAAGGTAAGGAAACCTTGCAATCATGATGTGACTCTGGTCTCATTGTGGGATGTCCACCTCTGTCGGCAGCCCAGCGTCTGTCTCTCTCGTGAGCCGAGACGTCGAGGAGGCGCGTCACGTGGGCGGGCGGCTCTTCTATCCGCATTCCGTGGAAGTTCTCGGCGACCAGCGGAGCTTCGGCATACACCTCGATGCTGCCGAGTTGGGTCCCGTCACGATGGGCTGGCTGTCCTACGACACCGAGGTCGAGATCGAGACCGGTGAACTCGAGGACTGGTACCAGGTCAACGTGCCGGTGAGTGGCCGGTTGAAGACGAGTTCGGGCGCCGAACGGATCATCGCGACCCCGTCGTGCGCCGCCGTGTATCGCGCGGACCGCGGATCGGTGCTCCAGGGCTGGGGGCAGGAGACCCGACGGATCCTGGGGATGAAGATCGATCGCCGCGCCGTCGAGGAGCAACTCGCACTGCTCCTCGGACGCCCGATCCGCAATCCGATCGCCTTCGACCTCGCGTTGGACATCACCACCGGGCACGGGCAGCAGTGGTGGTCAGTCATGCAGGCACTGTCGGTGCAACTGCGCGACACCGACGCGCTCTTCCGTCACCCGCTACTGCTGGCGCCGCTGACGCAGAGCGTGATCGTGTCGCTGCTGCTGGCATCGCGGCACGACTACAGCGAGCAGTTGGCGGCGACCGTCGCCCCCGCCTGCCCGGCGGCGGTCGAGCACGCCAAGCAGTACGTCGAGGCGCACGCAGCCGAGCCGTTGACCGCCCTCGAGATCGCCGGCGCGGTCGGGGTGAGTCTGCGTGCGCTGCAACACGGGTTCCAGACGTCGTTGCAGACCACCCCGATGCGCTATCTACGGGACCTCCGGCTGCAGAAGGTCCGCGGCGACCTGCTGGCGGCCGACCCCGAGACGGCAGGCGTCGCCGAGATCGCATACCGGTGGGGTTTCAACCACCTGGGCCGCTTCGCCGGGCAGTACCGCGAGATGTTCGGTGAAAGCCCATCTGCGGCACTGCGTTCGACTACTCCCGCCTGATCAGAACCGGAGGACCGGTTTGATCGAGGCGCCGCTGGTCATGTCCGCCACGGCGGTGTTGATGTCGTCGAACGCGTAGTGCGTGATGAGGCGGTCGATCGGCAGCCGGCCCGACTTGACGAGGTCGACGAGCACGGGGATGAGAGTCTGGGTTTCGCTGTCGCCGAGCGTGAGACCCACGATGGTGCGGCCCGGGATCATGGCGTTGACGTCGACCGGCACCTCGGTGCCGAAGGCGGGTGCGCCGACGATGACGGCCGTGCCGCGAGGTGCGAGCGCGTCGATCGCGGTCCGCAGCACCCCGACGTTGCCGGTGGTCTCGACCGCGCCGTCGACGCCGCCGGGAACGATCTTCGCCAGTTCCTCGGCGGTGTCGACCTCGGCAGCGTTGATCACCTGGGTCGCGCCGAGTTCGCGGGCGAGATCGAGCCGCGCCGGGACCCGGTCGACGACGATCACCTTCGACGCCGGGGTCAGAGCCGCAGCCATCACGGCCGACAACCCGACAGCGCCCGCTCCGGTGACGAGTATGGTCTGCCCGGGTCGGGGGTTGAGCACGTTCCACACGGCCCCGACTCCGGTCTGCACACCGCACCCCAGCGGCGCCAGTACGTCGAGTGGGGCGTCCGGGTCGACCTTGACCGCACTGCGTACGTCGACGATGGCGTGCCGGGCGAACGACGACTGCCCGAAGAAGTGCCCACCGATAGCCTCGCCGCCGCGACTGACGGGGCTGGTGCCGTCAGCGCGCCCGCCCCCGATCAGGTTGAGTGGCAACCAGGTTGCGCAGTAGGCCGGATGACCGTCGCGGCAGTTCCCGCACGAGCCGCACGAGCTGAACGACAGGAGGACGTGATCACCGACGTCGACTGTCGTCACGCCGGCGCCGATCTTCTCGACGATCCCGGCTCCCTCGTGCCCGAGCACACCGGGCAGCGGGAACGGCAACGCGCCCGAGGCCACTCCCAGGTCGGTGTGGCACAGGCCCGCTGCGACGAGACGAACAAGGATCTCGTCGGGGCGTGGTTCGTCGAGGTCGACTGTGGACACGGTGAACTTCGCTCCGCCGGTTTCGACGACGGCGGCAGTGGTGCTGGTGATCATGGATGCTCCTGAAAGGTGGGTGCGCACTAAGCGAGGGAGATGACGACGGACTTGACCTTGGAATACGACTCGAGGGCCTCCGGGCCGTATTCGCGGCCGAATCCGGAGTTCTTCACGCCACCGAACGGGACGGCGGGGTCGAGCATCGCCCAGTCGTTGACCCACACGATTCCGGCCTGCAACCGGGCGGCGACGCGGTGGGCGCGGGCGACGTTCGACGTCTGCAGGCCCGAGGCGAGCCCGTATTCGGTGCTGTTGGCCAGCGCGATCGCCTCGTCCTCGGTGTCGAACGGTTGCACCGTCAGCACCGGTCCGAAGATTTCCTCCTGCACCACCCGGGAAGAGTTGTCGAGATCGGCGATGACGGTCGGCTCGTAGAAGAAGCCGCCGTTCAGGTCCAGACGTTCGCCGCCGGCGACGATGCGGCCACCGTCGGCGCGGGCAATCTGCACGTACTCCTCGACCTTCCGCACGTGCTTGTCCCCGGCCATCGGTCCGACGACGGTAGTCGGGTCGAACGGGTCACCCACGGGCACACCGGGAACGGCCTGGCCGAGGATGCCGACCACGGTCTCGTAGAGCGGGCGGGCCACGAGCAGTCGCGGGCCGCCCATGCAGAACTGTCCGGTGTTGAACACGAAGCCCTTGATGATCGCGCCGATCGCCTTGTCCACGTCGGCGTCCTCGAAGACGAGGTGCGCGGCGTTGCCGCCGAGTTCCATGGTTACGGGTGTGAGGTTCTCTCCGGCGACGCTCGCGGCGTGCCGGCCGACAGCAGTCGATCCGGTGAACGCGATCTTGTCGATCCCCTTGTGCTGCAACAGGGCTTCGCCGACGGTCGACCCCTTGCCGGTGACGACGTTGACGACACCCGCGGGAACCCCTGCCTCGGTGAGGATCTCCGCCATCAGCAGGGCGCTCAGCGGGGTGTCCTCCGCGGGCTTGTGGACCACGGTGTTCCCGGCGGCCAGGGCGGGAGCGATCTTCGACGTACTGAGGATGAGCGGGAAGTTGAACGGGGTGATGGCCCCGACGACCCCGAGGGGTTCGCGGCGAGTGTAGGCGTGGGCGTCGAGTGGCGTCTCCCGGTTCGATCCGCCCGCGGTCTGCGCGAGCGCGGCGCAGTACTCGTACTGTTCGGCGGTGGTCACCACGTCGACCGGTCGGCACAGGGAGACGGGCTTGCCGACATCGACGCTCTCGACGGCGACGATCTCGTCGGCCCGTTCGCGGACGAGTGCGGCGACACGGAGCAGGATCCGGGCCCGTTCGCGGCCGGGCAGTCCCGACCATCGGCCGTCGTCGAACGCGGCACGTGCGGCGCGTACGGCGGAGTCGAGATCGTTCGCGTCCGCCTCGGCGACGGTGGTGACGGGATTCCCGGTGGACGGGTCGACGATCTCGAATCGTCCCCCGGCAGCGGCCTCGCGCCACTGCCCGTCGATGAACAACTGGCGCGGCCCGATCTGCGGGCGGGTGATGACGGCGGTGTCGTCGGTGACTGTCATGTCGCTGCCTTCGCTTCGTGTGAGCTGCCGACCGTGTTCGGCAGGGTTCCTGGTGTTTGTCGTTGCGGTCGAACCCGGCTCGGGCGAACTAAGATCGTCAGGAAACCTGAGGTCCGAGTTCGTGGGCCTCGAGCTCGAGGCGCGGGGAGAAGTGGACGATGGCGGCGGACCTTCCGGACGAGATCGACGAGACACCGCTCGACGGGGAGTACGCGCACGACTCCGCGCCGACCCTGCTGTACGCGATCAAGCAGGTCGAGCTGGCGATCCGGTCCCACATGGATGCCCTGCTGCGGCCGATGGCCATCACCGCGTTGCAGTACACGGCGCTGACGGTCCTGCGCCGCCGCGACGGGTTGTCGTCCGCCGAGCTGGCACGAAACTCCTTCGTCACCGCGCAGACGATGGGCGAAATGCTCGCCGCGCTGGAGCGCCGCGGGCTGGTGACCCGGCGCGTCGACCCCGCCAATCGTCGCCGCATGCTCACCAGCCTCACCGCGGAGGCTCTGGACCTTCTCGCCGAGTACGACGCGAGTATCTGCGGTCTGGAGGAACAGATGCTCGCCGACATGAGTGTTCGTCAGCGCGAGGCGTTCCGCGGATACCTCAGCCGCTGCCGGATCGCCCTGGCCGAGACGCACGCGCACTGAGGCGCGTGGGGCGTCAGAGGTTCTGGCCACGGAACCGCTGCGGCCACACACCGGACTTGCCGGGCGCGATGATGCCGTTGGGGTCGAGCGCGTCCTTGATCTTCTCGTGGAACTTCAGCAGCGCACCGTCGCCCCAGTCGAACGTCGCCATCACGTCGTCCATCAGGGCGTTGTGGGTGCGATATTCGCCGTAGCCCGCTTCGGCGGCCTCGCGGACGAGGACCTTCGTCATCTGCAGGATTTCCTCACGAGCGTCGGGAATCGCCGTGTCGTAGATGAACAGGCACACATGGTGCATCTCGCGGAGTCCGACGATGAATTGCGCCGCGTAGTCCTTGGCGTATTCGTCGGCGCGAGCGCGGACCATCTCGAACTGCTTCATCGCCTCGCGCCCGTCCGGCGCCGACACCGGGGAGAATCCGATGTGCCCGCCGTTGGGCACCCAGTCCAGGAGTTGCAGTTCGTCCAGGCTGGGGATGCCGTTGTTGATCTTGTGCCTGTCCTGCAACACATGTCCACCGCGGTCGTCGCGTTCCTCGTGCGTGAAGAAGCGGGCACCGGGAATCTGGCCGAACGCCTCCTTGATCATCCCGTAGTACATCTCGATCAGCGGCGGCGGTCCGTACAGGGTGCCGTAGAAGTTCCAGAATCCGAGGTCCAGATCCTTCTTCATCCGCTCGATCGCTTCGGCCGGCATCGGCCCGTCGCCGTCGAACCATTCGGTGCGCTTCGACACCGCGGCCGCGTCCATGAAGATGTTGCGCAGCACCGGAACATTCTGCAGCGGAGCCATATTGATGCGCAGCGGCAGCATGATGTCGACGATCTGCTCCAGATCCTCCTCCTTGTCGAAGGTGATCAGGAACGACTGCGATGCGGGCGGCCGTTGCATCAGGGCGATCCCCATCTTGGTGACGATCCCGAGATTGGACTGGGTGAACATGCCGTCCGGGAAGGGGCCGAAACCGTAGGGGAACAGTTGCCACGCGTCGCTGCCGGGCAGTGCGCCCATGCCGGTCCGCATCACATCACCCTGCGGCAGAACCACTTCCAGCCCCGTCTGCCACATGAAGTGATCGCCGTACGGGGTGTACCCGACGCCGCGGTCCAGGGTGTTACCGACCACACTGCCCCATCCCAGGTCGGGGCAGTCGAGCATCAGGCCGGAATCGTGACTCTGGAGGTACTCGTACAGGTCGAAGTAGGTGACCCCGGGTTCGAGCAGTGCGTAACCGTACTTCTCGTTGACCTCGAGGATTCGGTTCATCCGTTCGCCGGTCTTGACGATCACCGAACCCGACAGCCTCGGAGCGGCGCCGCCGTAACCGTTGTTCTTTCCGGTCGAGACCGGGGAGAGGGGGATGCCGTACTCGTTGGCGATCCGGACGATGTCCTGGACCTGCTCGGTCGACTCCGGTGAGACGACGGCCGACGGCATGTTGGCCTCGGCAGCGCCGACCGGGTACGGGTCGCGGAACGCTTCGAGTTCGTCTGCGGTCGACAGGACCCACTTGTCACCCACGACGTCGCGGAAGCGCTGGAGCGCCGCGTCGAATCGCTCGTCGGAAACGCCAGGGGGAAGGGTTCGCGCCATTCTTGACTGCTCCTCGTTCGGCGGCCGCCTCGCGGCGGCCGGGTCGTACGCAAGACCTGCGACAGCTGTTCGCTGAATATCAGGTTTCCTTGCTTACAAGTGTGAGGGGCGTCACTGGAAGGGGCAATCCGCTATGCGCTGGGCGTGATGTGGATTTCGTCGGCATCCGTGCAGGTCAGCGGGCTTCTCGCCGAGAGGTCTATCCGGTTTGCGCAAAACGGCGGCGGTGGCCGGGTCACCCGTCAGGGAGCCCCGGCCACCGCCGCTTGCGCCTGCGTTGCTCAGGGTTTGAGCTGGATCTTCACCGCACCGTCCTGCTTCTTCTGGAAGATCTCGTAGGCGTGGGGTGCCTGTTCGAGGGGGAGTTCGTGGGTGGCGAAGGTGTCGACGCCGAGTGGGTCGTCGTCGCCGAGGAGCGGCATGATGTCGTCGACCCACTTCTTGATGTTGGCCTGGCCCATGCGCAGCTGAATCTGCTTGTCGAACAAGGTGAGCATGGGAATCGGGTCGGCCATGCCGCCGTAGACGCCGATGATGGAAATGGTGCCTCCGCGGCGGACGATGTCGATCGCCGAATACAGCGCGCCGAGACGGTCGACACCCGCCTTCTGCATGAGGGGCGCCGCGACCGCATCGGGAAGGTACCCGACGATCTGCTGGGCGAGTTTGCCGATCGGTGAACCGTGCGCCTCCATGCCGACCGCGTCGATCACCGAGTCGGTGCCCCGACCGTCGGTCGCATCGCGGATGACGTCGGCGAGGTCGCCGCCGTGCTCGTCCAGGTCCAGGGTTTCGATGCCCCGGGCCTTGGCGCGAGCAAGACGTTCAGGGACGTTGTCGACCGCGATGACCCGGACGCCCTTGTGGTGGGCGATGCGCGCCGCCATGTCTCCGATCGGTCCGAGGCCGAGCACGGTGACCGACCCGCCCTCGGGGATCGCGGCGTACTCGACCGACTGCCACGCCGTCGGCAGCACATCGGACAGGTAGACGAAACGGGAATCCGGCGGGCCCTCGGGAACTTTCATGTGGGTGAACTGGGCTTGGGGGACGCGCAGGTACTCGGCTTGTCCTCCCGGCACCTCGCCGTAGAGCTTGGAGAAACCGAACAGCGCCGCTCCCTTGCCCTGTTCGCGAACCTGCGTCGTTTCACACTGCGTGTACAGCTGCAAGTTGCACATGAAACAGTCGCCGCACGAGATCTGGAACGGGATCACGACGCGGTCGCCGATCTTCAGGTTGCCCGCCTCCGCCCCGACTTCCTCGACGATCCCCATCGGTTCGTGGCCGAGAATGTCCCCTTGTCCCATGAACGGACCGAGAGTTTCGTACAGGTGCAGATCGGAACCGCAGATGTTCGTCGTCGTGACCCTGATGATGGCGTCCGTCGGGTGTTGGATCTTCGGATCGGCGACGGTGTCGACGCTGACCTTTCGTTTGCCTTGCCACGTGACTGCTCGCACTGGGAACCAAACCTCTCATCGGCCGATGTCCGTACTCGGGTGCCCGACGGGAGATGGCGGTAAACCGTGCTCGGGGTGCGTGCTACTTGACGGCGATGACGTCGACGGGACGAATGTCGGGGTCCTTGGCGAGTAGCTCGGGGCCGACGTTGCCCAGTGCCTGGGGGATGGCTCCGGTCAGATGCGCCTGCCGGGCTTCCTCGTTCTCGAACGTGTCGAAGATGCCGTATGTCGTGTCGCTGACTTTGAACGCGTACCAGGTGACGGTGCCGTGTTCTTCTGCCGCCAGGGCGCGTCCCTGCTCCAGGAACGCGGCCAGTTCTTCGCCCTTGCCGGGCTTGGCCTCGAGCAGTGCCAGTATTCCTCTGTCGATCGTCATGATGTCTCCTCCTCATCGGTTTCCGGCGTCGTCCACCCCTGACGCTATGGGCGACGAGCGGCAAGCGGGGCGGCGGACGCGCCACCTTTGTTACCGTTTCCGTCATGAGAGTCGCGGTGCTCGCCGTGGACGGCATGTTCGATTCGGGTCTGAGTGTCATGCTCGACGTCCTGGCGACGGCTGACGCCCTGCGCGACGACGCGGAGGCCGGTGACCAGGCGTTCACGGTCACCCCGGTCGCCGTCGGATCGTCGGTCCGCACCGGTCACGGACTCGTCCTGGCCACCACCCCGCTGAGGGAGGTCGCCGAGCCGCCCGACGTCCTCGTCATGCCCGCCGTCGGGGTGAAGACGCCGGATCGGATCGTCGACGTCGTGCGTGGGCATCCCGCCCTCGACTGGGTCGCGGAGGGTCGCAGTTCCGGGGTTGCCCTCGCCGCGGCCTGCAGCGGGACGTTCTTCCTGGCCGAGGCCGGGGTGCTCGACGGCTTGACCGCGACGACGAGTTGGTGGCTCGGGCCGGCGTTCCGCGCCCGCTATGCCCGCGTCGACCTCGACGAGCGGCGCACGCTCATCCACGACGACCGGGTGACGACGGCCGGGGCGGCGTTCGCACACATCGATCTCGCGCTGACGATCGTCCAGCAGAACAGCCCCGCGCTGGCGGATCTCGTCGCGCGGTACCTCCTGATCGGCGACCGGCCCTCGCAGGCAATCTTCGCGGTGCCGTCCCTGCTCGCTACCGCCGATCCGACGATGACCGCCTTCGAACGGTGGATTCGCGATCACCTCGCGGAACCGTTGCCGATCAACGCGGTCGCACACGCGATCGGGGTGAGTGAACGAACGCTGCAACGCACCACCGCCGCTGTGCTGGGTATGTCGCCGGTGGAATTCGTTCAGGAGATCCGACTCGATCAGGCGACGTTCCTCCTGCGCACGACACAGCAGAGCGTCGACACGATCGCGTCCGCTGTGGGCTACCAGAACTCGGCCACACTCCGCGCGCTGATTCACCGTCGGCGTCACACGAGCACAACCGAGATCCGGCGTGGCAATGCGTCATTCGGTCCCGAACATAGGAGGAGCGGGCGGGGAGCGCGGACCGGTCGGTAGTTGCGCACTGGCGCCGGACGGACTCGGGCGGGACGATCGATGGTGACGAACGGAGAGGAGCATCGTGAATCGAAATCAGCCGTTCGTGTGCGAGATGGCGTTCCACATCGTGCACCTGCACCGGGCGGGGGAGACGGACAAGGCGCTGAATCTGCGAAAGCAGCCGCAGGGAATGACCGTCGACGACGAACAACTTCACCGCGCGGTCGCGCAGATCTACGGGCTGCCCGACCAGTCGACCGAGGCGATGGAGGAGTGGGTGCGCTCCCAGTACCTGGCGGACGGACGTGACAAGGGCTATCTGTCCGACGACGAGGCGTCCGCCCCTCTGTGGCTCCTGGCCGGCAAGGCGCACACCTACTACGGCGACCTGAAACCGCAGGCGAGCTGAGGGCCCCCGCACTCTGCTATTCGGCGCGGGCCGAGACGAGGGCGGCGAGACCGTCGAAGATCCGAGCCAGGCCGAATTCCAGCGCGTCGTCCTGCCCTGACATGGAGCTGGCCGACGCGAACGCGGCTGTCACCTGGGGGTAGCGGTCGGCGTGGTCGGCGAGGATTCCCGTCATGATCGCGTTCAGGGACTTCTCGGGTGTGTCGGTTTCGGCGCCGGGTGCCGTCGTCTGCTGAGCGAGGCTGCGCACGTGGCCGGTGATCAGGACCACCGCGTCCAGGCGTTCCCCGCCGGTGAGTCCGGTGTCGCGCAGCGCCTCGAGGCCGGTTTCGAGCCAGTCCAGTTCGTTCGGGCCCAGCACTCGCGGACCGACCGCGACGTCGACTACCCACGGATGCCGCCGGAGGCCCGCCCACATCCGGAGAGCCCACTCGTGGAGCGCAGCGCGCCAGCCGCCGTCGATCTCGGACAGGTCGGGCGCGGGTCCGAGAGCGGCATCGAGCATGAGGGCGGTCAACTCCGCCTTGCCGGGGGTGTAGCGGTAGAGGGACATCTTGGTGAACCCGAGGTCCTCTGCGAGGCGCTGCATCGACAGCGTGGCGAGGCCCTCGGCATCCGCCATCGAGATCGCGGTGGCGACGATCTGCGCGAGGCTCAGCGCAGGTTTCGGTCCCCGCTTCGGTCTCTCCGACGATCCCCACAGCAGCTCGGCGGTACGGGGCTGGGTGACCATCTGCGCTCCTCCGGGCCGACTCTTGATCCGGAATAGTGTCTACCATACACTGAATTGCGTCCGTCAGACGCAATTAATCCGTGGAGGCTCCCATGCCGAATAGAACCGTCCTGATCTCGGGTGCAAGCATCGCCGGGCCTGCTCTGGCGTTCTGGCTCAGCCGCTGCGGATACGCCGTCACCGTCGTCGAGCGGGCACCGGACCTCCGGCTCGGCGGCCAGGCCGTCGACTTCAAGGGGGAGATTCACCGAAAAGTGTTGGAGAGGATGGGAATACTCGACGACGTGCACCTCAGGCAGACCGGGAAGACCGACCTCCTAATCGTCGACGAACGCGACAGGCACTTGGCGACCATCCCCGGGGAATTCGTCGGCGGCGACGTCGAAATCCTGCGGGGCGACCTGACCGAGATCCTCTACCGGCGCACCGCGGATTCGTGCGAGTACCTCTTCGGCGATTCCGTCACCGCTCTGATCGACACGGACTCGGGCGTCGACGTCACGTTCGAGAAGTCGGACGCACGCCGGTTCGACCTGGTGTTCGGCGCCGACGGCATCCACTCGGCCGTCCGCCGGCACCGGTTCGGGCCGGAGGACGAGTTCGTCCGATTCCTCGGGTACTACTACGCCGTCGTCGGGACCACGCGCTCGGCGAGTGACGAATCGCCGGACAGGGAACGCGGGACGGGACTGATGTACAACGAGCCGGGACGGATGGCCGTCGTCGGTGGACCGAAGGCTCCGGAGTTGTTCGTCTTCGCCTCCGACAAGATCGAGTACGACCGCGCCGACATCACCCAGCAGAAACGAATGCTGACCACCGCGTATGCCGATGCGGGTTGGCGCGTGCCCCGCCTGCTCGCGCAACTGGACGACGCGCCTGACTTCTACCTCGACTCGATCGCGAGGGTCGAGACCGATACCTACACCGCCGGCCGTGTGGCCTTGGTCGGCGACGCCGCGTACGGAAATACGCTGGGCGGCTTCGGGACCGGACTCGCCCTCGTGGGTGCGTATGTACTGGCGGGTGAGCTCGCTGCCGCCGACGCCGACCACCGCGTGGCGTTCGGACGCTACAACGAGCAGATGCTTGGGTACGCGAAGATCGCCCGCAAGGGCAGCGCCGGACCGTTTCTCGCGCCGAAGTCGGCGACTCGAATCAGGCTGCGAAACTGGACGTTCAAGTCCACGTTCCTGTTCGGCCTGATGATGAAGCTGACCGACTCCTTCGCCACCGACATCGATCTGCAGGACTACCCGGCGCTGCGATCAGCCTGGTGTGCCGGCGATGTTGACCATCCATGAAATGCCGAACTTGTCTGTACAGGCACCGAATTCGTCTCCCCACATCTGCTTCTCCAGGGGCACGGACACGGATCCGCCGTTGGCGAGCTTGGCCCAGTAGCCGCGGAGTTCGTCGCCGTCGTCTCCGCTCAGGCTCACCGCGATGTTGGTCCCCGGGTTGTGTTCCATACCGGGCGGGGTGTCTGCACCCATGAGCGTGTAGCCGTTGTCCGACTCGAGCATGGCGTGCATGATCTTGTCTGCGCCCTCGCCCTCCGGCGCGCCGTATTCACCGAACGTGTTCAACGCAAGGGTGCCGCCGAAGACGTCCTTGTAGAACTCCATTGCCTGCCGCGCGTTGCCGTCGAAGCTGATGTAGGGGTTGAGCCGAGAGGTCATGGGACATGCTCCTTCTTCGTGCCGGAACCGACAGCAACGACGGTACAACGACCGGCCGACACGATGTGGGGAACGGACGGCCGAGGCGGATCAGTGCGTCGAGACCGTCGCGAACGCCGCCCACAGCACCGGTGAGTGCTCGATCGTCCGCTCGTCCCGCCAGGCGGCCACCCGGTCGCGTTGCCAGTCGCAGAGGGCGCCGACCGCGTCGGGCAGTTCGTGCGCCGCGTCGATCGAGCAGATTGCGTCCTGCAGCGGCCGCGCGTGCGATGCGGCGCCGGCGATGCGCTGGAACGCGAGGTCGGTGGGCAGGGCCCAGCGGCTGGCGGTGACGAGTTCCGCCCCGCCGGCGATCATCGCGGAGACCAGTCCGAGTGCCTCGCTGAACCGCAGGTCACCGCCGCTCTCGCAGGCGATCAGCGCAACCCTGCTCGGGATCGGCCACAACTCCGCGCCGCGGATCGGCTCGGCCGTGAGCGTGTGCGTTCCCAGCAGAAGGTCCTTCGCGGACAACGGCCGGTGGGCGCGGGTCGGCTCCGCGAACCCGACGGAGTCCGCGGCGCAGGCGAGGTGCAGTTCGGCGTGCTCGCTCTGACCGGATTCGGGTGCCGCCGCGGTGACGTGCCCGACGTAGACCAGCCGGCCCGCACCCTCACGCAACGCTGCACCGAGCCACTCCCGGTCGACGTCTTCGCGGCGGAAACAGTCCGTCGAACCGTCCACGGAAGGGAGCAGCCGGCCCTCGTCGGCGTACGTCGCGACCCGCTGCGACAGCGGGTTGTCCGCGGCCATCCGCCCCAGGACCGAGCCGAGTTCCGAATCCGCACGGAAGCCCGGCACCCGCGGGTCGAGCACCGCGACGACCGGGAGTTGCCGGGTGTGCGCCCAGGTTCGGACCGGTCGGCCGGGCGAGTGGACGATGCTGAGCGGAGCCAGCAGGCTGACATCGGCGATGTCGACGAGACGCAGCCCGGCGTCGGGTGCGATCAGTTCCCACGGCACCTGAGCGACGCGGGGCGACGGTTGGATCCGGAGGTGCGGCCGCACACCGCGGGCGAGCAGGTCGTGCAATTGCTGCGCGAGGACGAACGGAACGAATGTGCGTGAAAGAAGCTGAGCCAGATCATGCTCCGACTCGTAGGCGGAGAAACCGCCCGCCGTCAGCGCGTGGTGCAGTCCCTGCGGATCCGTGAGGTCGGGCAGGGCCCGGGCCAATGCGGCGAGGGCTTCGTCCACCTGCGCGGCGGGTGCGACGCCGACACCGCCGGGATGCGAGTCGTGGGTCCACCGCCACGACGTGTACAGATCGCCGGCGTCGGCCATCCGCACGATCGCGGTCGGTTGTTCGTGCGAGGTCACCATGCGCCCGCCACCCGGCGGTCGCGGACGTACTGTCGCGGAACGGTCAGCAGGTGACACAGGTGAGTCGGCACCGTCCCAGCATCCCCTACCCACCCAGGTCGTGGCGTGTGTACCGGGCACGCGGGTCGATTTGAAAGCCGAAAGCCGTGCCTGACATGCAGGCACGGCTCGTCGACCTCGGCGGAGCTATCCGACCGTTGCGGCGGTGGAATCCTCGGCGGGGACGCCCGTCCGGATGAGCCGATCGAATGCGCTCAGTGCTGCCGTTGCCCCGGCACCAGCGGCGATCACGATCTGCTTGTACGGCACCGTCGTGCAGTCGCCGGCGGCGAACACGCCGGGCACCGACGTCTGGCCGCGGTCGTCGATCGCGATCTCGCCACGATCGGACAACTCGACCGACCCGGCCAGCCACTCGGTGTTGGGCAGGAGGCCGATCTGGACGAAGACACCCTCGATGTCGAGCGTGTGCGAGGTATCGGTCGAGCGGTCCTGGTAGGTCAGGCCGGTGACCTTGTTTCCGTCCCCGAGGACCTCCGTCGTGAGCGTGTTCAGGAGGATGTCGGCGTTCGGGAGGCTGCGCAGTTTGCGCTGCAGCACCTCGTCGGCGCGGAGCACCGAGTCGAACTCGACGAGAGTGACGTGCTCGACGATTCCTGCGAGATCGATCGCGGCCTCGACTCCGGAGTTACCGCCACCGATCACGGCGACGCGCTTGCCCTTGAACAGCGGTCCGTCGCAGTGCGGGCAGTACGTCACACCCTTGTTCCGGTACATGTCCTCGCCGGGCACGTTCATCGAGCGCCACCGCGCACCCGTCGACAGGATCACCGTGCGTGCGAGAAGAGAAGCACCGCTTTCCAGCTCGATCTCGACGAGGCCGTTCTCGGTGGCGGCAGGCACGAGCTTCGCGGCCCGCTGCGTGTTCATGATGTCGACGCCGTACTGGCGGACGTGATTCTCGAGCGCCGACCCGAACTGGGGACCCTCGGTGTAGGGAACGGAGATGAAGTTCTCGATCGCCATGGTGTCGAGTACCTGACCGCCGAAGCGCTGAGCGGCGATTCCGGTGCGAATTCCCTTGCGCGCGGCATATACCGCGGCCGCGGCGCCGGACGGACCGCCTCCGACGACGAGCACGTCGAACGGATCCTTCTGGGCGATCGCGGCGGCTGCGCGGTCGGCGGCGCCGACGTCGAGCTTGCCGGCGATTTCCTCCAGGCTCATCCGGCCGGAGCCGAAGAGTTCGCCGTTGAGGAAGACCGTCGGCACGGCCATGATCTGGCGGCCGTCGACCTCGTCCTGGAACAGCGCGCCGTCGATCGCGACGTGGCTGATGCGCGGATTGAGCACGCACATCAGGTTCAGGGCCTGCACCACGTCCGGGCAGTTCTGGCAGGACAACGAGAAGTAGGTCTCGAAGTGGAAGTCGCCGTCGAGGTCGCGGACCTGCTCGAGCAGCTCGGGGGCCTCCTTCGACGGGTGGCCGCCGACCTGGAGCAAAGCGAGTGCGAGCGAGGTGAACTCGTGGCCGAGAGGGATGCCGGCGAAGCGGACCTCGATGTCCGTGCCGCTGCGGCGGACCGCGAACGACGGGCGTCGCGTGTCGTCGTCGCGGCGTTCGTAGGTGATCTTTTCCGACATCGCCGCGATCTGGGTGAGCAGTTCGGCGAGTTCGACCGACTTGGGTCCGTCGTCGAGTGAGGACACGAGCTCGATCGGCAGGGTCAGCTTTTCGAGCAGGGACTTCAGTTGGCCGGCAAGCGAGGCTTCGAGCATGAGAATCTACTCCATCGATCGGGAGGACAAGGGATCGGAAACCGGAAATTTTGGTTCAGGTGGTCCGGAAGGTGTTGGTGCGACACCGATTTGCCCCCACGGGAGCTGAGCACCGGGAACCGCCGCACGGGCTCAGGAGACCTGAGCCCGTGCCTGCGGTACGACTGTGCTGCGTCAGATCTTGCCAACGAGATCGAGCGACGGGGCGAGGGTCTCTTCGCCCTCTTCCCACTTGGCCGGGCAGACCTCGCCCGGGTGCGACCGGACGTACTGAGCGGCCTTGACCTTGCGAACGAGTTCGGCGGCGTTGCGCCCGATGCCTTCTGCGGTGACCTCGGTGAACTGGATGACTCCGTCGGGGTCGACGAGGAAGGTGCCGCGGTCGGCCAGTCCCTCGTTCTCGCGGAGGACCTCGAAGTTCCTGCTGATCTCCTGGGTCGGGTCACCGATCATGGCGTACTTGATCTTGCCGATGGTGTCGGAAGATCCGTGCCACGCCTTGTGCGTGAAGTGAGTGTCGGTGGACACCGAGAAGACCTCGACGCCCAGTCGCTGCAGTTCCTCGTGGTGGTCGGCGAGGTCGCCGAGTTCCGTCGGGCAGACGAAGGTGAAGTCGGCCGGGTAGAAGTAGAAGACCGCCCACTTGTCCTTGATGTCGTCCGCGGACACGGTGATGAACGCGCCGTCCTTGAAGGCGTTCGCGGCGAAGGGCTTGATCTGCGTGTTGACCAGGGCCATTGAAACCTCTATTCGTGGAGACGGGAAGTCGATAGCGACGAGGCTATCCAGCAGATTGGAATAGGTCCAATCTATGAGACCTATTCGATAGATTGGATGGGGCTATCAATGGGCGCCGAATCGGCAGCGTTGCAGGTCAGTGCCACACACCACCCACACCGACGGACGCACGGTGTGACGACCGCGACACTCATTGCACCGAAAGTCCTCGTAGGGAATGGAAGCGGAGTTCGACGGGCGAGGTCACGATGCGGGCACCACCCGGCTGTCGCGGACCTCGCGCCCATAGCGTTCGTCGGCGACCGCGATCGAGGTACCCAGTGCAATCCGCCCATCCGGCGTCACGCCGAGCCGCGGAGGAAGGGGCACCGGCAGACCGGCGCCGGCCGCGACTCCGGCCAGTGCGGCGCCGAGCAGGAACGAACCCTCGGTGACGGTCGCGCCGGCCGGGGGAAGGTCCGGCAACTCCAGGGGGAGGCGCGCCGGCGTGCTGTGCCCGGCCCGGCCGACGTCCACCGTCGTCCCCGCGCACTGCGCTTCGACGAGATCGGCCACCAGGCGCGCGTCACCCGAGGTGTACGCGAGCCGGAACGCCAATTGCATCGCCGGATCGGCGATCTCGCGGTTCCACTGCTCACGCTGACGCCCGTTCGGGAGTGTGTACCGCACGGCGTCGATGGCGATCGCCGCGGGCACGGCGAGCGCGGTGGCGCGTGCCAGCACGGCGCTGTCGGGGGTGTCGGCGGCCGTGAGCGCGGACTCGAGGAGGGCTGCGTGCCAGAAGTCGACCTGCGCACAGTGCAGCCCGAGCCCCAGCCCGCGGTACGTGTCGAACGCGGCGGCGAGCAGTCTCTCTCCCTCGTCGGGTCGCCCTTCGCCGAAGGCGACGGTGGCGAGACGGGTCTCGACGTCCGCGACGTCGAGTACCGCTCCGGAACTCCGGAAATAGTCGAGGCTGCGGCGATAGAGTGTCGTCGCGCGTTCGGTGTCGCCCCGGCCCTCGGCGAGAAACGCCAGCACCTTCGATCCGATCCCCGCCCGGTGGCCGATCCCGCCGCGCTCGAAATACGTCTGGCTCGACAGCAGCAGCGGCTCCGCGTCGTCGGGTCGCCCCGAGCGGACGTGCATGATGCCCAGGTTCTGCTGCGTTTCGGCGACCGCGTTGACGCCGCCCGCGGCCTCGAACGCGTGGAGCGCCTGCCCGGCGAAGTCGTCGGAGAGGTCGAAGCGCCCGGTCTCGAAGTGTATGGCGGCCAGGTTCATGAGCGGGTGACCCGCCAGCGCGGGGGCGAAGCGCACTGCCGCGTCGAGGGACTCGGTGGCGATGTCGGCCGCGTGCGCCCACTGCTGCCGGTGCATCGCGACCGCGGTCAGTGACAGCAGGCACGCTACCCGCAGGTCGCCCTGATCGTCGGCTGCCGCGAGCAGTCCCCGCGCCTGCTCGAGCGCGTCCTGTGCGCCGTCGAGGTCGCCGATGTGCTGCAATGCCTGCGACAGGTTGACCAGCGCCGCGGGACGCATCCGGATCGCGTCGGCCGGCATTGCCGCGAGGGCTTCCCGGTAGAGTTCGACGGCCCTCGTGTGATCGCCCAGCTCGTCGGACATACTGGCCGCGTTGATGATCGCGCTCGTCCGAAAATCGCCGGTGGTCGATCGGGCAACCTGCTCGAACGTCCGGAGTGCCTCGCCGACGTCTCCCCGCGAATACGCTGCGGCCCCCGTGGCGAGGAGGTCACGCGCTTCGTCCGGGCCGAGCGTCTGTTCTCCCACGTCAGAAGTCCGAATCCGAGGCAGCCGCCGCTGTCTCGGCGAGCAGGGATGCGTCCGACCCGTCGTCCGCCGCCATCTCCGAAGCCCGACGTAGCCGCCGGCGGACCAGGGCCCGAACCCGCTCCCGGACCTCCGGGCCGCCACCGTCCGCGGAACCGTTCACGCCGAACCCGGGCAGATACACGTCCACGGACACCCCCGCCTCCGAGCCCTGCGGTGCGGCCGACTCGCCGAACCAGACATCCCCCGACAGTCGCAGCGCGACGTCGACGGTGCCCGAAGCGGTGCCGAGCAGCGCGTGTGGACGCACATGTTCCGGAACGGGTTCGGAGAGACCCGGTATCGCAACGACATTCACCCGCACGGTCGTGCTCCCGGCGGCGCGCACCACCTCCCACGACACCGCACGCTCGGACGCGTCGACGAGCCCGGGTGGGTACCGGCGCCAGTCGGATCCGGTGGTACCCCGCGCCAGGACGAGCGTGCTCGGCAGCGTCGCGGCCGCCGCGCCGGCCGCGAGGGCGTAGTCGTCTGCCCGCGCGGGACGGTCGGCGAGGACCGGGCCGGTCGGCACGACGGCGTCGTCCCCGTCGACGAGTAGATCGCATTTCTCGACGAGGGTGGCGATCTCGCCGTTCAACAGCCCCTCGTCGAGCGGCGGGACGGCGTCGACCGTCGAGGTCGGCCACCACCGCGCCGCCCAGTGCGCGTACGCGAGTCGCCGTGCGGCTGCAGCCACCCGGGGTCTTGCCGGCGCGACCGTGACGTCGCGTCCGGAGCCGGCCGCCACGGCGAGCGCGACTTCCGCGCCGAACACGGCCCACACCCAGTTCTGTGCCGATTCGACGTCGTCGAGCACCGCGACCGGGACCGTGTGGTCTGCGAGCACACTCCACGACAGGTGCCCGCCGTGGACCTCCAGTACTGCCACGTCGATGCCTGCGGCGTCGTCGAGGACGCTCGGTGCGTCGCCGGGGGCGATGATCCAGACCCCGTCGGGCGCGCGCTCGATCCGCACCGTGCCGGTCGTCAACTCGCCCTCGATTCGGCAGCAGCCGCCGCATCAGCGAGCGGAATTGCGCTGAGCGCCTGCTTGACCCGCATGCGGTGATCGAGGATGACCGATCGCGCCACCCCGTCGAGGAGGTCCCAGAGCTCGTCCGGTTCGTGGACGGAGAACTCGCGCACGTCGCGGCCGTGGAGGCGGACCCACAGGCGGCGGAGGTAGGGCCGCCAGGGCTCGAGGAGTTCGGCGGCGATGGCCGTCAGCGGATTCGCTTCGGGTAGCGACGCGGCGTCGGCGTTCACCATGAGGCGGCGTGCCTGCAGGACGTACGCCTCCCGTCGCCAGCGGCCGTTGATCACCCGGACGGCGGTCGTGTCCGTGGCCGCAGGAGAGGACGCCGTTCCGATCGGGCGGAGACCGGTCGCCAGTGCGGCGCCCGTCGTCGCCGCGACCCGCAGAGACTCGTCGAGAAGCGCCCAGGGCGAGCAGCTTCGGGCGATCTCGGTGGTGACCAGTTCGTGGATCGGTGGCAGCTCCGCACGATCGGTCGACGCGCGGAGCACCGTGAAGACGCGTTCGTAGACGGACCGGTCGAACGGGAGCGCGAGCGCCGTAGTGGACGCCGACGTTCCGAGACGTGGCGGTCCGGGGAGGGGATGCACCGTCAGGCCGAACCGGTGAGCCGAGACCTCGGTCGTCCACAACGCAATCCCGTGGTGAGTGCCCGCATGACCGGCGACCAGGCTGTCGAGAGCCCACCGCCCGTTGTCACCGTCCTGCTCGAGGCGCGCCCCGGGACAGGCGTCGAGGACCATGTCGATCTCGGCGGTGTGGTCGCCGGTGGCCGCGCCCGACAGCGGTCGCCGTCCCCACGCGACGTCGATCAGAGCGTTCAGTTCGCGTGCCCGCGCCGGGTCGGTGATGTGCGCTTTCAACGCCTGAGTGGTGCGGCCGGCCGCGAAATCGTGCACGTTGCGCAGCGTGTCCTCGGCGACGGATTCGTCCCGGAGCGGGTCGGGGGCGCCCGAACCGGTCGCGAGTTCGAAACAGCGTTGGAAGTACAGGTCCTGGGGGTTGCCGTCCGTGATCCGCAGCGCCCGGCGAACCCGTTTGAGCAGGGTGAACCAGGCGGCGGTGGCCCGGAGCGCGTCAGCGGAGGCGTGCACCCGGGTGGCGAGCAACTGCGCCCCGTCGGACGAGACGATCGGACCGGCGCACAGCGGGTTCTGCACCGGGCGGATGACCAGCGGATCGAGGATCAGTTTCACGGTGCGGCTCAGCGGTCCGCCGTCCGGCCCACTGAGCGGTTCGACGCCGTCCAGCTCGCGCCACACCTCGTCGAGGACCATCGCCCGCGGTCGCCGAGCAGCCACTGAGCTCCTCGATGCCGTCCGCATTCGAGCAGGTTACCGCAGGGATGCCCCGTCGACGTGTCGACAAATCTGGGATCGGTAGGGCACGAGTAGTTCCTACCTTTCTCACATCGGCTCCAGTCCGCGAGCCGAAGGAATCGACGACGGGCGCCGTGCGCCCCTCACGAAACGTGAAGGACGGATCATGAACAAGATCGTTCGGACTCAGAAGCGCGTCTACACCGCCGGCATCGTGGCGGTCGCCGCTGTCGCCCTGCTCGTCTCGGGCTGCAGCGACACCAGTGACAGCAGTTCCGGTGGTGGAAGCTCCGAACAGTCCCCGGCCGCCGCGAGCCCGGCGGGTGCGTCCTCGGCCGCGGTCGACGGTAAGGCACTGGACGCGGACTTCGACGCCACCTGCGCCAAGCAGGGCGACATGCTGGCGTTGGCACTGGCGGACACCGCCAACGCGACGTACGGCGACCTGGCGGTCTCCGCGACGATCACCGGCACCGACACGGTGCAGGCCGTCGGAATCGCGGGCAGCAAGGGCGGGTCGAACGGCCTCCCGTACGCCCTCGGCTTCGGGCAGGGAATGCCCGGCGGCTCCGCGACGGTCGTGAAAGACGGCGATATCTACACGGTCACCGGTGAAGGCGTCGGTGCGCCCGACATGAGCAACCCGACCGCGCCGAGTTCGGCGAAGTTCGACATCACGTTCGCATGCTCGACCGTCGTGGGCGGCTGAGCCGGCTCGCCGGGGACGCGCGCGAAGTTGCGGCAACCGAGTTCGCGCGCGTCCCTCCAGTTCTTCCACCCCAGTTCAGGCACGGAAAGGACACATCATGAAGAAGCTCGTGCGCACCGCCGCTCTGGTGTTTCTCGTCGGGTCGGTCGGCTACTACCTGTGGTACTGCCTCGGCGATCGGGGACGGTCGAACTACGGAATCGAAGCGCTGTCGTGGGTCGGCCCGCAGATGATCTGGCCGATCGTCGCGGTCAGCGTGGTCGTGGTCTGTTTCGCCGTCACCGGCGACAGCGTGCTGGCAGCGTTCACGGGACGCAACAGTGCCGCGTTCCGGCACGGAGCGGTCGGGATCGGGACGGTGCGGTCGGTGCGTCAGACGGGGATGACGCTCAACGATCAACCGGAAGTGCGGATCGACCTCGTGGTGGAGGGCGCCGACGGCACGATCTTCGAATCGCACGCCAGGATGATCGTGCCGCTGACCGAGTTGGCGCTTCTCCGTCCGGGTGTCGTTCTCCCCGTCCGCTACCTGCCGGGCCGCACCGACAAGGTCGAGATCGACCGCTCGGGAGACACGTCGACGGCGCAGGACGCGTTGAACCGATCCATGATTCGTCAGGGCCTCACCACCCCGGGCAAGCTCGACATCGCGGCCCGCGGCGTTCCCGCGCAGGCGGTGGTGCAGTCGCTCAGTGTGCCCGGCGAGATCCGCGACGGAAACTCGAAGGTCGATCTCGGGCTGGTGGTCACGCGGCCCGACGGCACGACGTTCACGACGCGTGTCGAGAAGTTCCTGCCGCCGCGCAGTGTCGGGCACGTCCAGGTCGGCCGGGTGGTGACGGTCCATTATCTGCCGGGGAACGAGCAGGAGGTCGTCATCGCCCTGCCGGCGAACGTGTAATGACGGGATCAGTCCCCGGCACCGTCCCGGGGCGGTAGTCCCAGCGACCGGACGAGAAGGAGGAGTTGGTCGCGCAGCGACCCGACGTCACCGACCGCGGCGGTGAGGGCCGCATCCTCCTTCTCGAGGGTCAGTAGGTGGCGGTAGATCGCGCGACCCGACTCGGTGATCGCGACCCGCTTGCGCCGCTCGTCGCGCGGATCGATCTCCCGGTGACGTGCCCGGTTCGCTCGAGTCGGTCGATGGTGCGGCTGATGGTCTGGTCCGTCACCCGCGAGGCCTTCGCGATGTCCCGTTGCGAGGCCGGCCGGTCGGAGATCGAACATCGCAATCCGGGCATCCGGTCGTCGAACCGTCCCGCATTGGAGAGCACGTGACCACAACTGCCCCGCCCACGCCCGGTTCGTCGCCTTCGGTGGATTCTGCCAGCCCTGCTGGTGATCGTCTGGCTGGCCGTCGGCGGTTTCGGTGGTCCGTTCGCCGGCAAACTCTCCATGGTCCAGAACGACAGCACGTCGTTTCTGCCCGCGTCGGCCGAGGCCACCGAGGTGTCCGCGCTGCAGAAGGCTTCATCGACACGCGGTTCGTGCCCGCGATCGTCGTCGCCGAGCGGACGTCGGGGATCACCGCGACCGACACCGAGTTCCTCTCGGGAACCGCGGCCTCCCTCGCCGGTTCGGAGGGGTTCGGTGACGAGGTGTCGCCGCCGATCCCGTCCGTCGACGGTCGGGCGCTGCAGATGTTCGTGCCCGTCGACAGCTCGGGGGAGGTCGGCGACAGTGTCACGGAACTCCGGGACGCGCTCGGCGCCGCACCGGGAGGTCTCACCGTCCTCGTCACCGGGCCCGCCGGTCAGGTGGCGGACCTGTCCGCGGCGTTCGCAGGCATCGACGGGCTGCTGTTCCTGGTGGCTGGTGTCGTCGTGATCCTCATCCTCATCGTCGTCTACCGCAGTCCGATCCCCCCGTTCGCGATGATCACCTCCGCCGTCTTCGCGCTGGGACTGTCGAGTCTCCTCGTCTACCTGCTCGCCGACGCAGGCGTGATCGCGCTGAACGGGCAGAGCCAGGGAATCCTGTTCATCCTGGTATTCGGCGCCGCGACCGACTACGCACTGCTGCTCGTGTCCCGCTACCGCGAGGAACTGCGGATCGAGCAGGACAAGTACCGCGCGATGCGGACCGCGTGGCGGGCGACGCTCGAACCCGTCGCCGCCTCCGCGGGCACGGTCATCGCCGGCGTGCTCTGCCTGCTGCTGTCCGATCTCAACTCCAACCGCGGACTCGGACCGGTGGCGGCCATCGGCATCGCGGCGTCGTTCGTCGCGTCCATGACGTACCTCCCCGCGGTGCTCGTGCTCCTCGGCCGGACGGCGTACTGGCCGACCCGGCCCGCCTTCGACGCGCGGCACGCCGAGAAGGACGAGGCCGCAGACCACAAGTTCTGGGCCGCGCTCGCGGCGCGGATCGGTGCGCACCCGCGCCGATTCTGGGTGGCGTCCGGCCTGGTGCTGGTGCTCTTCGCGCTCCTGATGCCCCAGTTCGAGGCGAGCGGGGTCGCGGAGTCCGAGACGTTCCTTCTCGACGTCGATTCCGTTGCGGGCCAGCAGATCCTCGGCGACCACTTCGACGCCGGTTCCGGTTCGCCGGCGGTGATCATCGCGAACGAGGGCTCCCGCGACGCGGTGGTCGACGCTGCCCGGGTCGACGGGGTCGGCGACATCACCGTGCTGTCGACCCCCGGCACGCAGGACCCACTGGTGGTGGACTGCCGGGTGGCGATCGAAGCCACTCTGACCGATCCGGCCGATTCCCTCGCGGCCGAGGACACCATCGTCCGCCTGCGTGACGCCGTACACCCGATCGACGGCGCCGACGCCCTGGTCGGTGGCACCACCGCCACGGACCTCGACACCAAGACCACGTCGACGCGTGACCGCACCCTGATCATCCCCGTCGTGATCCTCGTGGTGTTCGCGATCCTGTGCCTGCTGCTGCGTTCGCTACTCGTGCCGCTGCTGCTGATGGGAACGGTGGTCCTGTCCTTCGCTGCGACGCTGGGCATCTCGTCGTTGGTCTTCGAGCACATCTTCGGGTTCCCGGGTGCCGACCCCGTCGTCCCGCTGTTCGCGTTCGTGTTCCTCGTCGCCCTCGGAATCGACTACAACATCTTCCTCATGACCCGGGGCCGGGAAGAGGCACGGCGCATCGGCACGCGCCGGGGAGCGCTCCGCGGCCTGACCGTCACCGGCGGAGTGATCACGTCGGCGGGAGTGGTTCTGGCGGCGACCTTCTCGGCGCTCGCAGTGATCCCGCTGATCTTCCTCGCGCAAATCACCTTCATCGTGGCGTTCGGTGTGCTCCTCGACGCACTCCTCGTGCGGTCACTCCTGGTGCCCGCCCTCACCGTCGACATCGGGCAGAAGATCTGGTGGCCGAGCAAGCTCGCGTCGGCATCGGAGGCCGACGAGAACGTCTCTGCGGAGCCTGAATTGGATTCGAGTCGTACGTGAGCGCGTCACGCCAACGCGAGTAGTGCCAGTGCTGCCTGGTCGGGCACGGTGACGTTCAGGCTCGTCAGCTTCTCGAATCTGCCGAGCCGGTTGAGCACCGTGTTGCGGTGGCAGAACAATTGCGCCGCGGTGTCGGTGACGCTTCCCGTCGCGAGGTAGGCGCGCACGGTCTCGAGGATGCGTTCGCGTTCCTCGTCGGTGATCGAGGCGAGCCCGGACAGTAGGTGGGCCGAGAAATCGGTCTGATCGTCGAGCCGGCCCTTGGTGACCCGGGCCCACGCGTCCGTCAGCGTCGTCAGGCCGTGTTCGTCGGGGCGGATCGTCCGGAAGATCTCGTGGGCGGTGTTCGCGGCCGCCGGTACCGCGGCGAGGCCGGATACCGCCGCGACCATGCCGCCGGCCACGTCCTGCAGTTGCCGATGCTGTGTCTCGAGCCCCCGGGTGGGTGTCCGCGGCGCCGGCCACAGAACCACCACGCGGCCGGACTGATTCAGGACGAAGAGTTGTTCGCCACCGGCCGCGAGAGTGTTCGCGATCCTGTGCACTGCCTGGGATGCTTCGGGATCCACGACGACGACTCGGAACGTCGCGTCGGCGTCGACCTTCAGCGCCCGGGCGATCTGTTCGATCTTGCTGGGGACGAGGCCTGCCGGCCCGAACAGTTCCGCCAGGTACGTCTGCTGCTCGTCGCGGGTGAAGGCGGCCATCGCGGCCTTCTCCTCGAGGTAGCTCTGGTGGACGGCGCGAGCGTAGTCGTCGACCACGTTCCACAGGCTGTCGACGTGCAACGCGAGGACGGCCATGTCTGCCGAGTTCGCGCGCCACAGCAGAGCAGACCAGATGATGCCGAAGTCGAGACGGACCGCAGTGACCAGATCTTCGACGGGTATTCCCTGCCGCGCGCGCAGACGACCCAGGTCCGAGGGCAGCGAACTGAGCTGAGTCGTCGTCGCGCCGGCGGTGACGGCTTCGAGTATCAACCGAATCGACTCGCGAGCGGAATCGCGCAGACCGCCCTGGTCGACCAGCCCGGACTGGTAGGCCTCGACAGATTCGAGTCTGTCGAGGAAGGCGGCAGCCAGATCGTCCGTGTTGCGCATGGTTCCGACGATCAGTTCACGCCAACGAGGCAGAGTCTCCTGCTTCCGCTTGGCGAGGTTTCTCACGGCAACGTCCTTTCGCCCGAGTTTGCGGTCAGGTTTCGTCGAGATCTCCGATTCGAGCATCGGGGTAACACGTCGTTGGAGATTCGTTCATCGGCTCTCGTCGCGGTGGGCGAATCACCTGGGGCAGCTCGACCGACATCGTTGCTCCTTCGCCGTCACATTATGCACATACACAATAATCCTGCCCTTCCTCGAGGCAGATTGCGATTTCCTCCTGCTGCGGGGTGCGGTTTGATTGAAGACACGCCAATTGGACTTTCCTGCCCTTCACCCGCGACATTCGGAGCAACACCATGAGCCCCTCGGCAACCCGACAGGTCGGCCCCCCGACCCCGATTCCACGAGACACGTCCCGTCGCGTGGCGTTCGCTGCATTCGTGGGAACGGCGATGGAGTGGTACGACTTCTTTCTGTTCACCACGGCCGCCGCGCTGGTGTTCAATGTGCAGTTTTTCGTCTCCGACAACGCGCTGACGGCGACGCTCGCCTCGTTCGGCACGCTGGCGGTCGGATTCGTTGCGCGTCCGGTGGGTGGACTTCTGTTCGGATGGCTCGGCGACCGGATCGGTCGCAAGAAGATCTTGATGACCACCATCGTCGGTATCGGGGTCGCCACCGTGCTGATCGGCATGCTGCCCAACTACTACTCGATCGGTGTCATCGCGCCGATCGCCCTCATCGTGCTGCGCGTGCTTCAAGGACTGGCCGTCGGAGGCGAGTGGAGCGGTGCGGTCACGATTGCAGCCGAGAACGCCTCACCGGAGGAACGGGCGAAATACGCGTCCATCCCGCAGCTCGGATCCCCGGTCGGCACGATCCTGTCCTCGGGTGCCTTCTTCCTGACCTCGGCCCTGCTGTCGGAGGACGTCTTCGATTCCTGGGGTTGGCGCATTCCCTTCCTGCTGGCCCTGCCGTTGCTGGGAGTGTCCATCCTGATCCGTCGTCAACTCGAGGAGTCCCCCGAATTCGAGGCCTTGCAGGAGGAGGATGCCGTTGCGGAGGCACCACTGCGCCAGGTGTTCGTCGGGGCGTGGCGGCAGCTGCTCGTCGGTGCTTCCGTCATGCTCATCGGCGCAGGCGGCTTCTACTTGATCACGACGTTCATCATCAGCTACGGCAAGCGGGTTCTCGGCCTGGAAGCTTCGATGCTTCTTCTTGCGACCGTCATCGCGGCGGTGATCGAGATTCCCGTCATCATCTCGGGCGGACGATGGGGTTCGCGATTCGGTTCGTGTCGCGTAGTGATCGGCGGTGCCATCGCCACAATGGTCCTCGCGTTCCCGATCTTCTGGGCGATCGGCACCGCGAACCCCTTACTCGTGGTACTCGGGATGAGCGTGGGCGTTGCTGCCGTGTCCTATCCGTACGCGGTCAGCGGGGCCGTACTCACCAGTCTGTTCCCCGCGAAGGTGCGGTACAGCGGCGTCGCCGTCTCGTCGAACATCGCCGGACTGGTATCCGGCTGCGTCCCGTTGATCGCGACCGCCGTGCTGACCGTCACCGGCGACCACCTCTGGCCCGCAGCGATCATTCTCGTTGCCATCGGCGTGATCGCTCTGGCCGGCGGCGTTCTCGCACCGCGATGGAGTGTTGTCGAAGACGGCCTCAAGCACTGACATTCACTCTCGACCCACAGAAGGAACAGTCGTCATGAGCACAGCAGAGCAGCAGATTCCCGCGTCCGGCCCGGCCGCGACGCAGGAGCAGAGCGAATGGGACCTGCGCGTCGAGTTGGCGGCCGTGTACCGCCTCGTCGCGCACTTCCGGATGACCGATCTCATCTTCAGTCATATTTCACAACGACTTCCGGGCGAGGAACCTCGCTTCCTGATCAATCCGTACGGACTGCTGTTCGAGGAGATCACCGCGTCGAACCTCGTCGAGGTGGGTCTCGACGGCGAGCTGTTCACCCCGTCGGAGTACCGGGTCAACCCGGCCGGGTTCGTCATTCACAGTGCCATCCACGCCGCCCGGCCCGATGCGCACTGCGTGCTACACACCCACTCCCGCAACGGTTGTGCGGTGGCAGCTCAGAAGAACGGCCTTCAGCCGGTCAACCAGACGTCGATGGAGTTCTACAACCGGATCGCGTACCACGACTACGAGGGTGTCGCACTGAACGATGCGGAGAAGGTCCGACTCGTCGCGGACCTCGGTGACAAGAACGCGATGATCCTCCGCAACCATGGCCTCCTGACGGTGGGGGACAGCGCGCGCCGGACCTTCCTGCGCATGTTCTATCTCGAGCGGGCATGCGAGATGCAGGTCGCAGCGCAGTCCACCGGCCAGGAACTGATCGTTCCCTCGCCGGAGGTCTGCGAGCACACCGCTCGACAGCTGAACAACGAAAACCGAGTCGGCGCAACCGATGACCACGACAACAGCGACAATTGGGACCTCGCCTGGTCTGCGCTGCTGCGTCTGGTCGATCGCATCGCCCCGGACTACCGGTCCTGAGATGGCGCACAACACGAAACGCCGTGCCGTGGTGGTGGACGGGGTCGGTACGCTCGTCGCCGATCCCGCACTGCTGCCGGACCTCTGGATGCTCGACGTGTTGCCGCACCTGCCGCACGGTGACGACGTCATCGCCATGGCGGTGAATCCGGAGACCGCTCAGGTCGGGCCGGAGGACCTGGATCGGGTCCCGAATCTGCGGCTGCTCGCCGCGACGTCCGCCGGCACCGATCATCTCGACGTCGAGGAGGCACGCCGCCGCGGTATCACCGTCACGAACACCCCGGGCTACTGCACCGACGAGGTCGCCGACCACACCACGGCGCTCGTCCTCGGGCTTCTCCGCCAGACGCACCGCCTCGACCGATCGGTTCACCTCGGCGGCTGGACGGTGGGCACCCCCCGTCCCCGGTTCGTACGTGGTGCAACCCTGGGGATCTGGGGTTTCGGTGCGATCGGGCGTGCGGTCGCACACCGCGCACATGCCCTCGGCATGCGTGTGCAGATACATTCGCGCGGGCCGATCGGCGGAGACTTTCCGGACTACACACAGGTGAGCTGGGACGAGCTGATCACCACCAGCGACGTTCTGTCCGTGCACGTGCCGTTGAGCGACGAGACGCGGGGCCGGCTGGACGCACCGGCGCTGCGGTCCATGCGGCGGGACAGCTATCTGGTCAACGTGTCTCGCGGCGGAATCGTCGACGAAGTGGCCCTCGACGCCGCGTTGCGCTCCGGCCACCTGTCGGGAGCCGCGGTCGACGTGCTCAGGACCGAACCGCCCGCCGAGGGTCACGTTCTCTCCTCCACACCGAATCTGGTCATCACACCACACGCAGCGTGGATCTCCGAGTTGTCGATCCACGCCCCGTTCCGCATGTTCGCCGAGGCTGTGGCAGCGCTTCCGGAGTAACCGGACCGGTAGCCTGAGCGGTCGAAGACATGTGTATGCCCACCCACACGACGCAAGTCGTGTGGGTGGGCATACGTGTCACGCCCGAGCGAATCCGCCGCAGGGGATGCCTGTGGGAATGCACAACGATCCTGCGCGAACCGGTTGAGGTTCGTCATCCCGAAATCATGCCTGGACGTGCTTGTATTGATGCATCCGCAGTCGCACACGATGTCGACTCCGCTACCCGGACGCCGGGGCCGGCGGACGCAGATCCACTCCCGGGAGGAATCCACATGACCACCGCCAGCAAGACCGATTTGGATCGTTCCGTGGTCGCGGACTTCGAGCAGTTGTCACAGTTCGGCGCGACACCGGGTGGCGGCGTCGACCGGCAGGCCGCCACCGATGCCGACGGGGCCCAGCGGGCCTGGCTCGCCGAGTGGCTCGTCGCCCGAGGCTTTCGTGTCGAATACGATCGTGCAGGCAACCAGTTCGGCCTGCTGGAAATCCATCCCGGTGCCCCCTATGTTCTGACGGGCTCGCATCTCGACAGTCAGCCGCTCGGTGGCCGCTACGACGGCGCGTACGGGGTGCTCGCCTCTGCGCACGCCGCTCAGCGCGTCGCGCAGAAGTGGCGGGAGGGCAACATCGCGCCGAAGTACAACCTCGCGGTGGTCAACTGGTTCAACGAGGAAGGCTGCCGGTTCAAGCCGAGCATGATGGGCAGTTCCGTCTTCACCGGCAAACTCGATGTGGAGCAGGCGTTGTCGACCACCGATCGCGACGGAGTCTCGGTCGCGGAGGCACTGTCCAGTGTCGGCTGCCTGGGATCGGGTGCCGGACCGCAGGCCGCCGCATACGCCGAGATCCACATCGAGCAGGGCCGAAATCTCGAGAACGACGGAATCACCATCGGCGTGGTCGACTCCACGTGGGCGGCGCAGAAGTACGAACTGGTGGTCCACGGCGATCAGTCCCATACCGGGTCGGCGACGATGCCCGATCGGCAGGACGCGCTCCTCGGTGCCTCCCTGCTGGTGGTGGCGGCGCGCGAGCTGGCGGAGGATTTCGCGGCCGCGCCGCTGCACACCTCCGTCAGCCAGATGACCATCGAGCCCAACTCCCCGGTCGTCATCGCCCGGGAAGTGCGGATGCACCTCGACCTGCGATCGCCGAACGAATCGGTCGTCGATCTCGCCAACGAGCGACTGATGGCCCGGTTCGCCGAGATCGAATCCCGCGCTCAGGTGCGCATCGAGAAAGCCACCGCGCATTCCTGGGGAGTGGCGGGCTACCAGCCCGAGGGTGTGAAGCTCTCGATGGCCGCCGCGGAAGACCTGGGTCTGACATATCGGCAGATCATGACTGTCGCCGGGCACGATTCGGTGAACATGAAGGATGTTGTTCCGACGGTGATGTTGTTCGTGCCGAGCGTCGACGGAATCTCGCACAACGAGCACGAATTCACGACCGACGACGATGTGTGCGCCGGTGTGGACCTGTTGACCGAGGTGGTCGGCCGCCTCGCCGTCGGAGAACTCGACGAGACCGCGTAATCGGAATCCGAATCAACCGCGCCGGCCCAGCCGGCGCGGTTGATTCAGCTCTGCTGCGCCGCGAGCGCGACCATGGCGAGCGCCGCGTCGGCCGGTTTCGTGATGTCGAGCCCGGTCAGCTCCTCGATTCGGTGAAGCCGGTTCAGCACGGTGTTCCGATGGCAGTAGATGGTCGAGGCCGTTCCCAGCAGGCTGCCGGTGTGCAGATAGGCCGCCATTGTCTCCAGCAGCCGCTCGTTCTCCCGCTCGGTCGCCTCGCGTAGAGGGACCAGAACGTATTGCCCTAGATCGCAACCGATCTCGGCGATATACGTCTTCGCCAGCATCGGCCACGAGGCCTTCAGATCGGTGACGCGTTCCTCGTCCGGCCCGAGCTGATCGACCATTCTGCTCGCGGCCAGCGCTGCCAGGGGGATGTCCGCGATCGCGCGGGCGATCGGCGCCACCGCCGCTCGAACCTTGTCGAGTAGCGCCAGTTCACGGGTCGTCACCACCATCGGTGAGGTGGCGGGAATCTGCCAGAACGCGATGAGGTGGCGCCCCTGCTCGTGCGTGAAGACCCGTTCGGTGAAGTGCGCCTTGTCGATATTGTGCCGCAGCGTCACCGCCGACTCGCTGGGCACTGCCACGACACGGTAGTAGGACGACACCGAGACGCCGAGAGCGCGGGCGATCTGCACATGGTTGACCTCGAACTGGCCGACGGCGTCGAACAGGAGGCTGATCTGCTGCCGCTGGAGGTCTTGGCGTTCGCGGGTCAACTGGTCCTGTTCCGCCAGGTACGCGGCCAGAGCGAAGCGGGCGAAGGTGTCGACGACGTTCCACACCTCCTCGGCGTGCGCGGCGAGCACGTGCGCTTCACTCCGGCCGGCCGTGGACAGCAGTCCCGACCACAGAATCGGGAAATCGAGCCGGATGGCCGTGAGCATCGAATCGAGAGGGATGCCGTCGCGCGCTCTGCGCCTCCCGAGGCGGGAGGCCAGTCGCTCGACCGCTCCGACCTGTGTGGGATCGACGAGAGCGCGAAGCATCAGTGCGAACACGTCACTGCTGGTGGCGCGGAGTTCGGCCTCGCGGAGCCCGGCATCGCGGTACTCGCCGGCATCGAGCAGTCGCTTCATGAACTGTTCGACCAACGTGCCCAGGTTCTCGCTCTGCCGCGACACCAGACCGTGCCACCGCTGAGTCTCTTGTCGGTTGGTCATCGCCACCGTTCTCCGTTCCTACTGTACTAACGCACAAATGCGCCGCCGGACCGGTCGCGAGCCCTCGGCGCCCGTTCGGAGATCCACGTGGTCGGGTCCGGCGTCGCGGCGAAGTCGTGAGGAGGCACTTGCTCCGGGTGACAATCGTGGACCATCCGAACCCATTGTGTACAGCGGATCGGACGAGCACCAGGAACCTTCCCGAATCGATGTGCTTTCGCCCATTTCTGCCTCTCGTTTTCGTTGACCGCTGTCATTGGAGGTGGCGCACTTCACCAGCAGACTTGAATTCGCAAAGTTCCCAAAACAATTCCGGAGTTTCCCAGTGCGTATTGCCGTCCTTCAAGCAACGTCCGTGGTCGGGCACATCGACGCGAATCTCGACACCCTCGCCGCCGCGGCCTCGGATGCGGCGGACGGTGGTGCGGACATCCTCGTCACCCCCGAACTGTTTCCCACGGGCTATGCGCCGGAAAGGATTCACCACCTCGACGGTGCGCCTGTGCGCCAGGCGGTCTCGAAGCTGGCCGAGCGTAGTGGCATCGCCCCGTCGCCTCTACCGTCGAACAGTCCGATTCCGGACGGTATATCACCGCCACCCTGTTCGGTGGTGACGGCACACCGATGCTCCACTACCGGAAGTCACACCTCTTCGGCACGGAGGAGGCGCAGTTCTTCACCGCGGGCACGGAACTGTCGCCCATCGTTCGTTTCGGTGATCTCACAGTCGCGCTGGGGATCTGCTACGACGTCGAGTTCCCGGAGTATGTTCGCGCTCTCGCCGTCGGAGGGGCCGAACTGGTGCTCGTGCCCACGGCGGTTCCCACCCGCGTGTCTTCCGCGTTCGATTCCGCCGCCGTGCCACGTCTGCTCGTGCCGGCGCGCGCACTCGAGAACACGGTGGCGATCGCGTACGCCAATCAGTGCGGCACCGGCTTCGCCGGCCGCAGTTGCATCGTCGCCCCGGACGGATCCTTCGCGGCGGAGGCCGAGAACGATCCGAAGCTGATCTTCGCCGACCTCACGAGCGAAGCGATTCGCGGCGCCAGAGCCGACAATCCGTACCTGCACTCGCGCCGGCTCGACTTGTACTGACCAGAAACGTCTTCCGAACCGACCACCCTGAAGGAGTAGCGTGTCTTCCCCTGCCCCGATCACGATGCTGATCCCCGATTTCCCGTTTCCCTACGACGAGTACGTTCGTCATCCCGCCGGGATCGGCGCCGTGCCGAGCGACGCGTACGGTCGCAAGGTTGCCGTCGTCGGCGCCGGCATGGCCGGACTCATCGCAGCGTACGAGCTCATGAAGATGGGCCTGCATCCGGTGATCTACGAGTCCGCGGAGATCGGCGGGCGGATGCGAGGCAAAAGATTCGGGACCGCCGGGGGACCGGTAGCCGATCTCGGCGGGATGCGGTTCCCGGTGTCTGGACAGACGTTCTTCCACTATGTCGATCTGCTCGGGTTGAACACCGCACCGTTCCCCAACCCGCTGACCGACGCGAGCTCGAGCACGGTCGTCGAGTTGGGCGGCAAGGCGCACTACGCCCACACCCCGGACGAGCTGCCCGAGTTCTTCCACGACGTCTCCACGGCATGGAGCGACTGCCTCGAGGAGCGAGCCGCATTCACCGAGATGCAGACCGCAATCCGAGACCGCGACCTGAAGAAGATCAAACGCATCTGGAACGAGCTGGTGCCTGCATTCGACGGAATGTCCTTCTACGGATACCTGGAATCGTCGAAAGCTTTCTCCGCGCTGCCCTTCGAATACCGAGAGGCATTCGGCCAGGTCGGTTTCGGCACCGGCGGATGGGACACCAACTTCCCGGACTCGATGCTCGAGGTTCTGCGCGTCGTCTACGTCGACGCGGATGCGCACCAGCAGCGCATCCTGGGCGGCGCCGATCAGGTGCCGCACGGGCTGTGGAACCACGCTCCCGAGGACCTTGTCCATTGGCCGGACGGAACAACTCTTGCGTCCCTCCACAACGGCTCGCCCCGGTCCGGGGTACAGCGGATCAGGCGAGACCGTACACCGAGCGGAGATCCCGGCCGGATCGCGATCACGGATCGGTGGGGAAACGACGAGTCGTACGACGCGGCCGTCGTCACCTGTCAGTCGTGGCTCCTGTCGGCCCGCATCGATTGCAGTGAAGAGTTGTTCAGCCAAAAGCTCTGGATGGCAATCGAACGCAGCCACTACATGCAGGCCTCGAAGACGTTCGTGATGGTGGATCGCCCGTTCTGGAAGGACGTCGATCCCGAGACGGGACGCGACGTCATGAGCACGACCCTGACCGACCGCATCACCCGCGGCACGTACCTGCTCGATGACGGACCGGACAAGCCGGCGTTGATCTGCCTGTCGTACACCTGGAACGACGACTCCCTCAAGTGGATGCCACTCGACGCCGACGAGCGCGTGAAGATGATGCTCCACTCACTCGCCCAGATCTACCCCGGTGTCGACATCGCCTCACATATCATCGGCGAGCCTGTCACCGTCTCGTGGGAGGCGGATCCCCATTTCATGGGTGCCTTCAGCGACAACCTGCCCGGGCACTACCGCTACCAGGAGCGGTTGTTCACACACTTCGAACAGTCGGACTTCGAACCCGGGCACAAGGGGATCTATCTCGCCGGTGACGACATCTCGTTCACCGGTGGATGGGCGGAAGGCGCCGTCACCACCGGCCTCAACGCGGTGTGGGGTGTCATGAATCAGTTCGGTGGCGCCACGCCGCCGTCGAATCCCGGCCCCGGCGACCTTTTCGACTCGATCAAACCTGTTCGACTGGACTAGGAGAGCACTGTGAGTACGAGCCATTCACCCGAATCGCCTGCGGTACACATTCCGTCGGACTCCTCGACACGCATCGCCCATGAGGGGGACGAGGACTACAAGAAGGACCTCAAGACCCGGCAGATCCGGATGATCGCGATCGGCGGCGCGATCGGAACGGGACTGTTCCTCGGAGCCGGCGGCCGCCTCGCATCAGCCGGACCTGCCCTGGTGGTCGTGTACGCGGTCACCGGTTTCTTCGCCTTTCTGATGCTCCGCGCGATGGGTGAGCTGGTGCTCCATCGGCCGACGTCCGGATCCTTCGTGTCGTATGCACGGGAGTTCTACGGCGAGAAGATGGCGTTCGTCGCCGGGTGGATGTACTGGATGCTGTGGGCGATCACCTCGATCGTCGACGTCACTGCCGCCGCGATCTACGTCCACTATTGGCACTTCTTCACGTCGGTTCCGCAGTGGGTCCTCGCGTTGGGCGCATTGGCGATCGTGCTGTTCGTCAACCTATTGTCCGTCAAGGTCTTCGGGGAACTCGAGTTCTGGTTCGCGATCATCAAAGTCGTTGCGCTCGTCTCATTCCTGGTGATCGGCGGGATCGTCGTTGCACTCCGCTTTCCCGTCGACGGTCACGCGACCGGCTTCACGCTCATCTCGGACAACGGTGGGTGGCTCCCACACGGCATGCTTCCCCTGGTCATCGTGATCGTCGGCGTCACGTTCGCCTACTCCGGCATCGAACTGGTCGGCATCGCGGCTGGAGAGACACCGAATCCCGCCAAGATCATGCCCCGTGCGATCAACAGTGTGATCGTCCGCATCATGGTGTTCTACGTCGGTGCCGTCCTGCTGCTCGTCCTGCTGCTGCCGTACACCGACTACAGTCCGACGCAGAGCCCGTTCGTCACGTTCTTCACCCAGCTGGGCATACCCGGCGCCGGCAACGTCATGAACTTCGTGGTGCTGACCGCGGCGCTGTCCAGCCTGAATGCCGGTCTGTACTCGACGGGCAGAGTCCTCCGGTCGATGGCGATGAGCGGGACGGCACCACGATTCACCGCGCGCATGAGCGGCTCCGGCGTGCCCTACGGCGGAATCCTCCTCACCGCGGTGGTGACGCTGATCGGGGTGGGACTGAACTACGTCGTCCCCGACCACGCATTCGAGATCGCGATCAACGTGTCCTCGCTCGGCACACTGACGACGTGGGCGGTGATCGTGCTGTGCCAGATGAAGTTGCACCGTTGGGCCACTCGGGGAGTGGCGGAACGCCCGGCGTTCAGAATGCCGTTCGCCCCGTACTCGTCGTACGCGACGCTGGTGTTCGTCGCGGTGGTCCTGATTCTCATGGCGCTCGACTATCCGGTCGGGACGTATACGGTCGCGTCGGTTGTCGTCGTCATCCCGGCACTGGTCGCGGGATGGTTCGCCGTTCGGCACCAGGTGCAGCTTCTTGCGGGTCGGCAGCAGACGCACCGGTGATCGATATCCCGACTGTGCCCACCGGTGCCCCTACTCCGCACGCGTACTCGGATGTTTCCAGCAGATGTCGCGATCGTCACATCGCTTCTCACCCGGGAACTCGAGGGTGCCAGGCGGCCAGTCGTTCTCTACGAGAACGGCTCCCGGATCACGATGCTGCTCGCCCTCATCGTCTACGAGTATCCGCGACGGCCGGGTCACGTAGCGCGCTGACCGGTTGGGCGGCAGGTCCTGGACCGGGAGGTGGGAATCTGCCCATCGGGGAGGTGTAAACAGTGTGTGTTTCCCTATTGAATGTGTCTCCTGTCACAGCGGATAGTTGATGCCATCGGGAGTGGTCAGCTACCCGTAACACTCTTTCCCAGCCGTTCTTTGGAGAACCCATGGCTCAATCTGCAGTCGGCGGCCAGGCGTCGCAAGGTATCAAGAGCAAGATGCGCAAGATCGCCACGGCCAGTGTTATCGGCACAACCGTCGAGTGGTACGACCTCTTTGTCTTTGCCACGGCCTCGGCCCTGGTCTTCAACAAGATCTTCTTCCCGAGCTTCGACGCGCTCGTCGGAACCATGTTGGCCTTCGGCACGTTTGCCGCCGCGTACGTCGCGCGGATCGTCGGCGCCGCGCTGTTCGGCCACTTCGGCGACAAGTTGGGCCGCAAGTCCATGTTGCTGATCTCCCTGATCACCATGGGCGCGGCAACCTTCTCGATCGGACTCCTACCCACCTACTCGGCGATCGGCGTCATGGCCCCGATCCTGCTGTTGACTCTTCGCGTCATTCAGGGCCTCGCGCTCGGCGGCGAATGGGGCGGCGCGGTACTGATGGTGGTCGAACACTCGCCCAAGACGAAACGTGGATTCTACGGCTCATTGGTCCAGGTCGGGGTTCCCGGCGGAACTTTGATCGCCAATCTGGTCTTCCTGATCATCGCCGCAAACACGCCGGAGGAATTTCTCCTTACCTGGGGTTGGCGTATTCCGTTCCTGGCGAGCGCTCTCCTGGTGGCCGTCGGCCTCTACATCCGCTTGACGCTGGAGGAGACACCGTCGTTCCAAGCGGTCAAGGAAGCCGGTGCGAAAGCCAAGATTCCCTTCGTGGTTCTCATGCGCAAGTACTGGAAGCAGGTTCTGCTGGGCGGTATTGCCACCTTGTCCACCGGCACCGCGTTCAACATCATGGTGGCCTTCGGACTCACCTACGGCAAGCAGCAGCTCGGCTTCTCCAGCGACACCATGCTGCTGGCGGTTCTGATTGCCTGCGCCACAGGGCTGTTCATGATTCCGGCGTTCGGCGCACTGTCCGACCGCATCGGGCGCAAACCCGTGATCATCGGCGGCATTGTCGCCGAGGCTCTCGTCGCCTTCCCCATGTTCTGGATGATGGATACCAAGTCCGTCCCGATGGTGATCTTCGCCTATATCATGATGATGACCGCCTTTTCGGCCAACTACGGCCCCATCGCCACATTCTTGGCCGAGCTGTTCGGGCCCCGGGTCCGGTACTCGGGTCTGTCCATCGCCTACATGCTCTCCGGACTGCTGGGGAGTGCCGCGACCCCCGCCATCACGACGGCGCTGCTGAGTGCCACGGGCTCAGGGTCCTCCGTGGCCTGGTACATGATCGGATCGGCGGCAGTCTCTATCGTTGCTCTGCTGCTGCTGACGGAAACTCTGCGAAACAGCCTCGACTCGGCCGACGAAGCGCCGGCCGAGAACTCTCTCCCGGAGGCGGATCCTGAGCGGGTCCGGGTCTGATGCGGCGCATCGGCGTAGTGTCCGGCGACGTGCGTCCGGTCGGACCGTTCTCTCACGCAGTGGTGGCCAACGGGTTCGTGTTCACCTCGGGTCAGCTCCCCGTCATCTCGAACCTCGGCGATCAGCCGGACGCCTTCGACGAGAAGGTGCGTCAGACTCTGGCAAATCTGGAGGCGACGCTGCGCGAGGCCGGATCTTCCCTGCAGAACGTGGTCAAGGTGAACACCTACCTCACCGACCCGGGGCAGTTGGAGCCATACAACGCGGTCTATTCGGAGTTCTTCGGGAGCGACCTGCCCGCCCGAACCACGGTGTGCGTCAATATCTTCGGTATCGCCCTCGAGATCGAGTGCGTGGCCGTCCTCGCCGAGAACTCGATCCCGGAAGGAACATCATGACTCGAGCTCAATCGTCCACTCCGCAGCAGATGCTGCCCACCTCGTCGGCGCTGCTGGCCAAGCTTCACCGGGTCAGCTTTCCGACCATCGGGCACTACCTCGAAGAGGGGTTCGTGGATCCGGCCCTCCGTTCTCTTCTCTCCGATGTGCGTGTGGTGGGCCGCGCACTGACGGTGCGCATTGCCGATGCGGATGCGGTGGCGATGAATCACGCATTGAATGCCCTGACACCGGGCGACGTGCTGATCGTCGACATGGGAGGCGACGCGGTTCACGCTTCGGTTGGAGCTGTCACCTCCTGCGCGGCACTGTCCGCCGGCGCGGTCGGAATCGTCGTCGACGGAGTGGTGACCGACATCGTCGAACTGCGACAGGGTGGTCTGCCGGTATTTGCCCGCGGCACTTCGATTCTCACCACCAAGAGGCATGACGGCGACAACAGCGCGATCAACGTACCGGTCACGGTTGGCGGTGTTTCGGTCAACCCTGGTGATATTGTCATCGCCGACGACAACGGTGTCCTGGTCCTGACTCCGGACGGTGCGGCAGATGTCGTCGATCTGGCTCTCGCGTCCGATGCTGCCGAACCCGAAACTCTTGCCCGTCTCCGGGCCGGCGAAGCCGTCGCCGACGTGCTCTATATGGGAGAGAAGACAATTAGACCGTGAAAGAACCACCGAGGTGAACCCGGGGTCAGGCACAGGGTTCACCTCGTGTACAGGACGGCGGCCTCCAACATGCTGTCGATGAAGGGGCGCGGCACGGTCGGCCAGTCCGGAGGCCACCGTCCGGCGAGCTGATCGTCGCGGAGCGCACGCAGGAGGGGCACGACCTGCGGTCCACCGTCGAGCGGGTAGCGAACCATGCCTTGTTCGGCGCACTGCGCGGCGATCGACGCGAGCAGGCTCTTGGCCTCATCGGTGCGTTCCGCGGTTGCCAGGCATGCCACCAGTAGTCGTTTGGCCTGCAGCAGTGCCCGGTCCCGGCCGCGTCCCTCGAGCCGAGCCACCCATTCGGTGACCCACTCGCAGGCAAGGTCAACATGCTCCGGGGAGTCCTCGTCGAGCAGCAGTCTGATGGCGGTGGCCTCCTCGAGTTGCGCGGTGATCTCCTCGATGCCGTCGACCGGGCGTTGGCGCGCGGCATACTCGACGGGTGTCCGCGCCTCGATGCCGGGTGCGACGGGGAGTCCCAGCCTGACCCGCTCGTTCTCGAGCTTTGCCCGCAGCCTTGGCAGAGATAGTGTTTCGGCGGCCAAAGCGCACTCGGCCAGACGCCGGCCGGCTTCTCCTCGATCACCACGCAGTGCTTTGATCCGGGCCCCGATCACGTAGCGGGCAAGTTTGAAATCGACTCCGCCGCCTTCGGATCCGAGCTGGTAGCTCTCGTCCAACAGCCGTTCGGCCTCGACTATCTCACCGCGCTCGTACAGCAGCTCGCCGAGAAGTGCACAGGCGAGACGTGCCGCATGTGAATGGATCCCGCCAGACCGCCTCGCGACGTGAAGGGCTCTGCGGAAACTGTCCTCGGCAGCGGTGAGGTCGAGCTGTTCGCTGGCCGCGATCCCGCGGTAACAGTGTCCGTGCATCATGTTGTACGGAGCGTCGTTGGCCTCGTGGTAGCCGAGGGCCCAGTCCTGCAATCGGCGGACTTCTTCGAAGTCGAATCGGTAGAGCGCGGCGAAGGTAGCGATGTTGGCCGCGTTGGACACGAGCCAAGGTGTCAAGGTGTCGGGCCGGGACAGTGCCTCCGAAACGAGTTCGTCGATGCCCTCGATCCGATCCGCGCGGAGCCGCATCGTGGCCTTTACCAGGTCGATCTCGACCCGCAGTTCGGCGATTGCGGTGTCGGTGAGAGCGCTTCGCTCGAAGGCGTTGTCGATACGGGCCAATGCTCGTTGCGTTGGTCCGGCGCGATGCAACCGAATGTTTGCCCATGCGATGGTGAGTTGAAGTCGGGGGCTGGACGCCACGATGGTCGGCGGTAGCTTGTCGACGAGGGCAAGTAGGGCGATGAATTGAGAGTGTTCGATGAGGTGCATGCCGTCGCGTTCGACGAGTTCGACCGCGCGCCGCCCGTCGCCGGCGGCGAGGGCGTGGTCGACGGCCTCGCCCACGAGGTGATGGTCGGCGAACCACCCTGAGGCGGCGCGGTGGAGCACTTCCAACCTGCCGGGATGGTCGCGTTCGAGCCTGCGCTGCAGGAACTGTGCGAACAGGTGGTGGTAGCGGAACCATTCGCGGTCCTCGTCGAGCCGGCACAGAAACAGATCTCGCTCCTCGATCTCCTCCAGCAGGGCTTGTCCTCCGTCGACCTCGGTCAGGGTGCAGGCGAGCGGGGCGCAGATCCGTTCAGTGACCGAGGTGGCGAGGAGGAAGTCGAGGATCCGGGGTTCGAGGGTGCTGAGGACGTTCTCGGCGAGGAACTCGCCGATGGCGTGGTGGCGTCCGGAGAGGTGGCCGATCAGCTGCGCGGGGTCGTCGGCACCGCGCAACGACAGCGATACCAACTGCAGCGCCGGACCCATCCGTCGGTGGAGGCGGTAAGGTCGGCGACGTCCTCGGTCTCCAGGTCCAGCCCGCCGAGGCCGACCAGGAACGAGTGGGACTCGGTGGTGCTGAAACGCAGAGCGGCCGAGTCGATTTCGACGAGTTCGTCGCGGACCCGCATCCGGCTCAACGGCAGTCCCGCCTGCGTCCGGCTGGTGACGATGAGCTGCAGGTGGTGGCATCCGTTGTCGAGTAGGAACTCCAACGCGGCGATGGTCGCGGGATTCGTGACCCGGTGCCAGTCGTCGATCACGACCGCGACACGTTCGCTCGTTTCGTGGATCTCGTTGATCAGCGCGGTCAGCACGTATCGTTCGGCCTGGTCGCCGTGTTCCTCGAGCGCAGCGCCCAGCTCCCGTGCCAGCTGGGGGCGTACCCGCCGGATCGCCTCGATCAGGTGCGCGAGGAACCAGACGACGTTGTCGTCGTCGCGGTCGACGGTCAGCCACGCGACCGCCACGCCGTCGGCGGCGAGTGCCTCGCACCATTGGGCGGCGAGGGTGGACTTGCCGTAGCCCGTGGGCGCGTGGATGACGGTGAGCCGGCGCCATTGGCCCGCGCGCAGCGCCTCGATCAGCCGGGCGCGAGCGACCAGTGCCTTGGCCGGAATCGGCGGCCGATACTTGGTCGCGGGGGTCGGTGGGGTCATCGCGGTCGGACGCCTGCTGACGCCCGTCGTGCGTGGGTTGGTCGGGCCGGACACAGTCCACCGCGTGCCGCGGGCGTGCTCGCCCGGCTGCTCGTCTTCCGGCATGGTGGGCAGGGCCATCTCGTCGACGCTCAGGCCGTTCCGCCGCTGCGCTTCGCGCAGCTTTTCCCCGAACTCGATGGCGGTTGCGGGCCGGTCGGCGGGGTGTCCGGCCATGGCGCGGGAGATGGCGGCGGACACCAGGTCGGGGATGCCGCGGTCGCGCAGGTCCGGCACCGGCTGTGTGGTGATCCGCAGGAATTGGGCCACGACCTGCTCACCGCTTCGGCGTTCGAACGCGGCATGTCCGGTGATCGCACAGAACAAGGTGGCGCCCAGGCTGTAGACGTCGGAGGCGGGGGTCGGTTTGTGGCCCCCCAGGATCTCGGGGGCGGTGAACGCGGGCGAGCCGGTGACGGTGCCGGTGGTGGTCTCGAAGCCGCCGGCGACCCGGGCGATCCCGAAGTCGGTCAGCTGCGGCTCCCCGTACGCGGTGAGCAGGATGTTCGCCGGCTTGACGTCCCGATGCAGGGTGCCGATCCGGTGCGCGGTCTCCAGTGCCCCGGCCAGCTTGACGCCCACAGAAAGCGCCTCGCCCCACTCGAGCGGCCCGTACCGCCGCACCCGCGAGTCGAGGGAGCCGTGCAGGTGGCACTGCATCACGATGTAGGGCCGGCCGGAGCCGGTGGCGCCGACCTGCAGAATGTTGACGATGTGCGGATGGCCCGACAGCTGACCCATCGCCCGCTGCTCACGCAGGAACCGTTCCAGGTTCTCCGGGTCGAGGTCGGCGGTGAGCACCTTGATCGCCACCGTGCGATCCAACTCCGGCTGTCGACATCGGTAGACGACGCCGAACCCGCCGCGCCCGATCTCCTGCGCGTCCTCGAACCCCGCCGCGTCCAGCTCCGCGGTGATCCCCACGATCGCGTCCCGCTGGGTCGCGAGTGGATCGAACTCGGCCATCGACGGCCTCAATCCTCGGCTCCGAGGTCCGCTACCGGTGCTGCCAGTCCACCGACATCCACTCACGGCGCGCGACGCAAGGCCCCTGCGAACCGGTGGGGCCTCACCCCGCACACCAAGCGCTCCCACTCGAGCCGGTCACTTCAGAATAACGCGGAACCCACCCGCGCAGATCACAGCATCTGGGTCAGCTGCGAGCCACGGACGATCAGTCGTCGCAGTATGCCCACTCTCCCGCGGCCCACTCTCCCGCGGCCCCGGCATCACACACTTGGGCAAACTCACAAGGATTGTGAGTGTTTCGGTTGCGGTTTGCGATTTCCCGCGGGCCTGAGGCGGTGTTGCATGGATCACACAGCAGGCGCCCTATTGTTCATTTGCGATTGCGGAGCATATCCATGAGACCCACGCCGGTCCGACCGACTGACCGGTTGACGCCGGCCACACCCGACTACCGCATCGAGAACCTGTCCGGACCGCACCGCAAAGGAAAGGCCCCCATCATGACTACTGATTTCGTGAAGACCGAAGACGCCGTGCTCCTCGCCGACTTCCACACGCTGTCACGCTTCGGCGCGACGCCCGCAGGTGGGGTCGATCGACTAGCAGCGACAACGCAGGACGGGGAGCAGCGGGCCTGGCTACACACGTGGCTGACTGAACGCGGGTTCGACGTGCGCTATGACAGGATCGGCAATCAATTCGCTTTGTCGACGTTGACGCCCGGCGCGCCGTACGTTCTGAGCGGCTCGCATCTCGACAGTCAGCCACTCGGTGGACGCTACGACGGGGCGTACGGAGTGCTCGCGTCGGCGCACGCCGTCGATCGGGCAGTGAATCGTTGGAGCCAATCGGATTCGCAGCCCAAATACAACGTGGCAGTGGTGAACTGGTTCAATGAGGAAGGCTGCCGGTTCAAACCCAGCATGATGGGTAGCTCGGTGTTCACCGGAAAGCTGGCCGTCGAAACGGCTCTGGCAACGACAGATCATTCCGGAACGACGGTCGAAGAAGCATTGGCTGACATCGGCTGCATCGGCACGTACGACGGACCCGATGTGGCAGCGTACGCCGAAATTCACATCGAACAGGGACGCAGCCTCGAGAACACCGGCACCACCATCGGTCTGGTCGAAGCGACCTGGGCGGCACGCAAGTACGAACTCGTCGTGCGCGGAGCGCAGTCCCACACCGGGTCGACGATCATGGCGGACCGGCAGGACGCGTTGCTCGGTGCATCGTTACTGGTGGTTGCCGCTCGCGAACTCGCGGACCGTCACGGCAGCACGCCCCTGCACACGTCGGTGAGCGAGATGACGGTCGAACCCAACTCCCCGGTTGTCATCGCGCGCGAGGTCCGGATGCACATGGACCTGCGATCACCCGATGAGGAATTGCTCGACGTCGCGGCGAAGGAACTGGCCGAGATGATTCCCGGCATCGCGGAACGTGCAAGGGTAAGCATCGAACAGATCCAGACCCACGCCTGGGGCGTCGCACCGTTTCAGCGTGCCGGAGTCGACTTGGCACGCGATACTGCCACCAACCTCGGATTGAGTCATCAATGCATGATGACCGTCGCCGGCCACGACTCGGTCAATATGAAGGACGTTGCGCCGTCCGTGATGCTCTTCGTTCCCAGCGTCGACGGAATCTCCCACAACGAGGGAGAATTCACTGACGACAGCGACATCTGCGCGGGCGCGGACCTGTTGACGGTCCTGCTGTACCGGCTCATGGCCGGCGAACTGGATGGATGCCGGTGACGTTCAGCGGGGAGCAGGTGCATTGGTGATCGGATATCCAACCATGACCACCGATGCAGAGGCGCCGCATGTGTACTTCGCGGAAGCTGCAGGTATCGATGGTTCGGTTCGCGTTCTCGGTGTTCACGCCTGTGGCGTTCCGGCAGTCGATGTCGCGGCCGTGAGAACCGTCCTTACTCACGAACTCGAGGGTTCCGGGCGGCCACTTTTCCTCTACGAGATTGCCTCCCGGATCACGGTGCTACTCAGCGGTGACACCGACGCCGAAGGGTGCAGAGAGTTGCTCGTCGGCCTGCCTCCCGCGATTCGCTCACGGTTGCGTGTCGGGCTGAGCGCAGCGCAGCCGGTCGCTGAGGTGGCGAATGCCTCGCGGCAGGCACACGTTGCCGCGGCCGCCGCGTCGGAGGGAGCTGCTGTGTTGGATTTCGGGGAGATCGCGGGCGGCCAGGTCTTGGTGTCGTCGCCGTGTCGTGAGGTACTACGGGTGTTGGGCGAGTCGACACTCGGGCGTGTGGACGACTATGACCGCGTCAACCGTACAGCTCTACTGCCGACACTTCGGGCTCTCCTCGAAGCGAATGGTCACAACGAATCCGCGGCTGCGGTCCTGGGTATTCATCGCCATACTCTCCGCACCCGAATCGCTCGAATCGAGCGCATTCTCGAATGCTCATTGGCCTCGGCGTATGTGCGCGCCGAGCTGCTGCTCTCCCTCATCGTGTGCGATTACCCGAGACGGCCCGCTCCGTGACACCCGCTGACAGGCCGACTGTTCCGTCGGCCTGTCAGCGAGATCGACTACTCGGCGAGCTCTTCCCCTGCGCACCATCGACTCCGGCGCACCATCGACTCCGGCGCACCATCGACTCCGGCGCACCACGAAGTGGTTCAGTGCGGGACGGGTGCAGCGACATTCATTCCGAATGTCCTCGCCCGGTTGAGAACTTGATGAGCCCTGGCGAGCCGAGGCAGATCGCTTCCCTTTCGTGCGTTGGCTCCATCGGGTCCGAGGAGGGCGATCAATTCTTTCGCGTCCGAGATCTCCCGGCTGGTCGGACTGAGGGCCGTGTTGATCGTGCCGGCATGTGACGCGTGTAAGCACATGCGGCCGGTCATTCCCAGACCGGCTGCATACTCGGTTTCGTCGACGGCGAGGATCTGATCTTCGGGCACTGTCGGCCCGTCTATCGGGGCGGGCAACCCCGCCGCACGACTCACCACGACCAGCCGAGAACGCGCGTAGGTCAGGGCGCTACGGTCGACGCCGGCTCCGACGTCCATGCGGAAGTCGCCGCTTCCGAAGGCCAGCCGACCCACCCGCGGGTGTGTGGCGATCGCTCCTGCAGCCTCGAGACCGGCGGCGGATTCGATGAAGGCAATGACCGGTGTGGTGGCACGAAGTCCTTCCGCAATCTTGTCGACATCGATCGCCGAGTCCGTCTTGGCGAGCATGACGCCGAGAAGGCCTGGTGACTCGCGGAGTTCCGCGACGTCGTCCTTCCAGAAATCGCTGGTGACGTCGTTGATACGGACCCACGCGCGTCGATGGTGAAGCGCGTTCACGACCTGGGTGCGTGCGGCGTGCTTCTTGCCGGGAGGTACGGCGTCCTCCAGGTCGAGGATATCGGCGTCGGCGCCGGATCCCCTCGACTGCGGGAGGTCGGATGCTCCGGAGATCAGAAACCAGGATCGTGCCACGGTGTAGGGCAATTCCTGGCTTTGCCCCCCGCTCCTCGATTCGTCCGTCCAGGCATCGATGTTGTTACTCGATTTCACTTTTCCACTTCCATTGTTCGTCGGGGGCGTCCTCCAGGGACCCTGGAATCGCATGCCAGGTGATCGGGACGTGCAACCAGGCCCAGGCTTCGCAATCTCGGAGGGTCCGCAGTATCCAATGTCGGCCGGAACCGTTCGATGACAGCGGATGTCCGTGCGAAGAATTCTGGTCGTCACGTGTGTCGAGGCACCTGGTGTTCAGTCGATCGGACCGGCGTTCCACCACGATCTGTTCCACGAAACGTGAGCACTCCAGAGGGCGGTCGGTGAGGATCACATCCGCGTTCACCGCTGTACAGATGCGATCCACGAACCTGTCCTCGAGCGGTGTCGTGGGCACTGCCGCAGCAGCGTCCGCGAATCCGACTGCGTCCACGAGGATTCTGCGGTCCCGTTCGTCCTCGACGTGAACGAGGACGGTGTCGCCGCTGCCGACGCCGACTGCGCGAAGACGATCGAGGATGTGGCGGGAGGGTGAGCCCGGCAGGCAAGAGGACGTCATGATCGGCTCCTGGATCGTGGGGATGCAGAGCGGCCGGCGGAACCGCGTGTCGCGGATCCGCCGGCCGAACTCGTTCAGTTGTCGAGAGCGCGCAGCGCGGCTGTGACTGCGCAGGTCTTCGCCAGGTCGACCTCGCCGTCCCCACGAACCGCATCCACGACGAGTTCGAAGCGATGCAGATCGCGCGAATGGGCCTCGCACCACGCAGCGACTGCGTCGCCCGTCGCCGTGCCGTCGTCACGAAGCACCCGGACTGTCAGCGCATGATGCAGGTCGGACAGGTCGTCGTGCACCGCCGACGCGGCCAGCACATCCCAGTGGGTGGAACCCGTGCGATCCGACAACGCGTCGACCACCCAGCCGATGCCGAGTCGCTGCCCGAGTTCGTGATGCACCTCGGCCACCCGCTCCACCGAGATCCCCAGTAAGTCCGCGGTGTCCGCGAACTGGAGTGCACCGGGAAGATCTGCATCGAGCGAACGTTCGCCCCGGGGGAGTTCGACGAGCTTGCGGACGGAATCCGCAAATCGGTCTATCTCCCTCTCCGGCACCACGATTCCGCGTCGTCGGCGTAACAACCACGAGACGGCGTGTTCGATCAACCAGCTGGTGTCGAGTAGTGACTCCGGTCGTTCGATGCCGGTGCCCGGACCCTCGAGTGCTCGCTCCCACAGCGCATCCAGCTCGTAGATCGCGCTCACGGCAGCGTATGCCGAAGCGACCTCCGGAGTGGTGATTCCGAAGCGCTCCTGTAGCCAGAAGATGGCTCCCGGGCCCACGCGGTTGATCAGCTCGTCGGCGATCGACGTCGCAATGATCTCCCGTCGCAAGGGATGGGCCGCGATCTGAGCGGCAACGTTCTCGGTGATGGCGTCCGGAAAATACTTGGTGAGGCGCGCCGCGAATACTTCGTCGTCCGGCACGGTGGAGGCGAGCAGTTCCTGTGAGACCAAATTCTTCGACTGCGCAAGGAGAATCGCGATCTCCGGTCGTGTGAGTCCGTGCCCGGAGCTCGCGCGGCGCTTCAATTCCGCGGGCGAGGGCAGTCCCTCGGTCCGTGGATTGATTCCGCCTACCTTTTCGAGGTTGCCGATCAACCGGACGTGCCTGTCGAGGAGATGGCGGGCTTGTGCGGAGGCGAGGCTGATGGCCAGAATCCGGCTCGCGCTGTCGTCGAGTACCCGCGAGGCGACGTCGTCGGCGACCCGCGCCAGCAGGGGCGCCCGTCGTTCCGGCGAGAGGGTGCCCGCTCGCACTGCTGCGTCGAGCGCGATCTTGATGTTCACCTCGAAATCCGAGGTGGCGACTCCCGCCGCGTTGTCGATGAAGTCTGCGTTGATGCGCCCGCCATCCCCCGCGTAGTCGATTCTGGCCTGCTGCGTCAACCCGAGGTTGCCGCCTTCGCCTATCACCGCGCACCGGAGTTCCCCTACCGACACTCGTACGCGATCGTTGGCCGGATCCTGAGCGTCGACGTCGGTCTCGCTCGCGGCCCTGACGTAGGTGCCGATGCCGCCGTTCCAGAGCAGGTCGACCGGTGCGCGCAGCAACGCCTGGATCAGTTCGTCGGGGTCGAGCGATGAGGACTCGATGCCGAGGCGCACCCGCACCTGTGGTGACAGGGTGATCGATTTCGCCGATCGAGACCACACACCTCCACCGGTCGAGATCTTCTCGCGGTCGTAGTCCGTCCAGGACGACGTCGGCAGTCCGAAGAGGCGCTCGCGCTCGCGGTACGACACGGCGGCATCGGGGTCGGGATCGAGGAAGATGTGCCGGTGGTCGAACGCACCGACGAGCCTGATGTTCCGCGACAGCAGCATCCCGTTGCCGAACACGTCGCCGGACATGTCGCCGATGCCCACCACCGAGAACTCGTCGGTTTCGATATCGTGGCCTGCCTCCGCGAAGTGCCTTTCGACGGAGAGCCACGCTCCGCGCGCGGTGATGCCCATGGCCTTGTGGTCGTATCCAGCCGAGCCGCCCGACGCAAACGCGTCGCCCAGCCAGAAGTTGTACTCCGCCGCAATGCTGTTCGCCAGATCCGAGAAGGTGGCGGTGCCCTTGTCCGCGGCGACGACGAGGTATGCGTCCTCGCCGTCGAGGCACAGAGTGTCGGCCGGATGGACGACGGCCCCATCGATGATGTTGTCGGTGATATCGAGGAGCCCGCGGATGAAGGTCGCGTATCCCGCCCGCGCCGGAGTGTCGGCCGAACGAACGACGAAGGCCCCCTTGGCTCCCATCGGGACGATAGGAGCGTTCTTGACCGACTGAGTCTTCATCAGACCCAGTACTTCGGTCCGGAAATCCTCGCTACGGTTCGACCAGCGCAGACCACCGCGTGCTACAGCGCCGCTTCGGACGTGGATCCCTTCCACTTCGTCGGAGTGAACGAAGATTTCACGAAAGGGAACTACTCGCCCTCGCGTTGCCAACCGTCCGGAATCGATCTTGAAGGAGAGGTAGGGCTTCGGCTGTCCCTGCGCGTCGCGCTGGAACCAGTTGGTGCGTACCACGGCCAGGACGAACGCCTGGAGGGCTCGTCGGATCCTGTCCTCGTCGAGGGTGGTCGCGCTGTCGACCAGGTCGGTCAGCGCGGCATTCGCCCTCTCGGGGTCGCCGGTCCGAGCAGGGTCGAGCCGTGCCTGGAAGAGCGTGACCAGGGCACGGACGAAATCGGGATTACTCGCCAGCGAGTCGACAAGATAGGTCTCGGAGAATCCGAGTTGAGTTTGCCGGAGAAAGCGGCACATCGCACGGACGAGCACGGCCTCGCGCCAGTCGATTCCCGCCGTCGCGACGAGACGGGCGTACTGATCGATTCTCCACCGGCCGGCCGAACCTGCCTCGAACGCCGCCGCGATGTGATTCAGCACCGGGGTGGAGAAGGACGATCCCGCGAAAGAAAACTCGTGCACCGATCCGGTGACCTCGGCGCCGTCGGTGGAAACCTGGCGATGCGCTGCGGTGCGGAGACCGAAGCTTTCGAACATCGCGCAGACATCGACCAGCAGGGGTTCCGTCCCGGGCCACCCCACCGCCGCCGCCATGCCGGCGGCGGTGTGCTCGAACGTGACCTGTGGACGTCCTGACGCCGTGGGTGAATAGTCGACCGTGGTCTCGGTCTGGATAGTCATCGTCGTGTCCTCATCATCGAAGTGCCGGTACGTGTGACGTTGTGGGTTGCCCGGCTATCGGAGCGCGATGTACTTGATCTCGAGGTATTCCTCGATACCTTCGCTGCCGCTCTCACGGCCGAGCCCGGATTCCTTCACCCCGCCGAACGGTGCCGCGACATCGGAGATGATGCCCCGGTTGACGCCGACCATCCCGGACTCGAGTGCGCTGGACACCCTCAACGCTCGGTCGAGGTTTTCGGTGTAGATGTACGCAGCCAGACCGAATTCGGTGTCGTTGGCCGCGGCGACGCCTTCGTCCTCGCCGTCGAACCCGATGATGGCTGCGACCGGCCCGAAGACCTCTTCCTTCAGAATCCGCGCGTCGGCCGGCACATCAGCCAACACCGTCGGCTCGTAGAAATAGCCCTCGCCGGCGGCGTAGCAGCCACCGGTCGTGACGACAGCGCCCTTGTCCACGGCGTCCGTCACCAACTCTGCAACACTCGACCGCTGCTTCTCGGTGATCAGCGGTCCCACCTGTGTGCCGTCGAGGTCCCCGGGCCCTACTTTCAGTGCTTTCATACCAGCGGTCAGCTTCTCGATGAACTCGGCGCGTACCACGTTGTCGACGTGGATCCGGTTGGCGGCTGTGCACGCCTCACCGGTGTTGCGCATCTTCGCAGCCATCGCGCCCTCGACGGCCTCGTCGATGTCGGCATCGGCGAACACGACGAACGGCGCGTTGCCACCCAATTCCATCGACGTCCGCAACACACGTGTCGCGGACTGCTGCAGCAGGATCTTTCCCACGCCGGTGGAGCCGGTGAAAGTGACCTTCCGAAGTCGATGATCGTCGAACAGCGGAGCGGTGAGCTTGGACGAACTCGAGGTCGGCAGGATCGAGAGCACGCCCGCCGGAAGGCCCGCCTGCCGGAAGACCTCGCCGAGCAGGAGCATCGTCAGCGGTGTTTCGGCGGCGGGCTTCACCACCATCGTGCACCCGGCCGCGAATGCCGGTGCGATCTTCCGGGTGCCCATCGCAAGAGGAAAGTTCCACGGCGTGATCGCCAGCGTGGGGCCGACCGGTTCCTTCGTGACCAGAATCCGGCCGTTGCCCGACGGTGACTGCGTGTAACGGCCGTTGATCCGCACAGCTTCCTCGGAGAACCAGCGCAGGAATTCACCGCCGTACGTCACCTCTCCGTAGCTCTCGGTGAGAGGCTTACCCATCTCGAGAGTCATCAGCAACGCGAAGTCGTCCCGGCGCTGGATGACCAATTCCCAGGCCCGGCGAAGTATGTCGGAACGCTCGCGAGCCGGCATCGATGCCCATCGGGCCTGCGCCTCCGCGGCGGCGTCGAGCGCCCGTACGCCGTCCTCCGGCGTCGCGTCGGCCACCTCGATCAGTACCTCGCCGGTTGCGGGATTGCGGACCGGGAACGTCTTGCCGCCGGTGGCCGGCACCTGCTCGCCACCGATCCACAGGTCGGTCGGAAGTGAGGCCAGAAGGGTCTGGGTGTCGGTCATGTGTATTCCTTCAGGTTTCGAGGTGATCGTTGGCCGCGCGTGGGATCAGCGACGCGCGTGCGCGCGGACTGCGTCTTCGAGGACGGTGAGGGCCTCGTCGAGTAGGTCGTCGCCGATGACCAGGGGTGGCAGCAGGCGGATGACGTTCCCGTACGTACCGCAGGTGAGAATGATGACTCCCTGTGACAAGGCCTCGGCGGCAACCGCTTTGGTCAGTTCCGGGTCGGGTTCGGTGGTGCCGGGCCGGACGATCTCGATGGCCAGCATGGCGCCACGACCGCGTACCTCTCCGATGACACCGATCTCTTTCGCGAAAGCTTCGAGGCGCGGTTTGACGGAATTCTCGATCTGGCGCGCGCGGGCCGGTAGGTCCCACTCGCGCATCGTGTCGATCGTGGCGAGCGCAGCCGCGCAGGCCACCGGGTTTCCTCCATAGGTTCCGCCGAGCCCTCCGGCGTGTACCGAGTCCATGAGGTCGGCGCGGCCGGTGACCGCCGCCAGCGGCATGCCGCCCGCGATCCCCTTTGCCAGGGTGATGAGGTCGGGAACCACGCCTTCGTGCTCGCTCGCGAACCATGCGCCGGTCCGCGCGAAGCCGGTCTGCACCTCGTCTGCGATGAAGAGGACGCCGTTCTCCTTCGCCCAGGCGACCAGGGTGGGAAGGAATCCCGGTGCAGGCACGATGAAGCCGCCCTCACCCTGGATGGGCTCGTAGATTATCGCGGCCACCGAGTCGGCACCGATCTGCTTCTCGATCTGCGTGATCGCCCGGCTCGCTGCCTGCTCGCCCGTGAGGCCGGACTCGTCGCGGTAAGGGTAGGACGCGGGCATGCGGTAGACCTCGGGCGCGAACGGACCGAAGTGCGCCTTGTACGGCATCGACTTCGCCGTCAGTGCCATCGTGAGGTTGGTTCTGCCGTGATAAGCGTGGTCGAACGCGACCACCGCTGTCCGGCCGGTTGCGAGTCGAGCGATCTTGATTGCGTTCTCGACAGCCTCCGCACCGGAGTTGAACAGCACCGAACGCTTCTCGTGGTCTCCCGGGGTCAGTGCGGCGAGTTCCTCGGCGACCCGGACGTACCCCTCGTAGGGGGTCACCATGAAACAGGTGTGGGTGAAGCGTTGCGCCTGCTCCGCCACTGCGGCCGCTACGGCGGGGTTCGATGCGCCGACGCTGGTCACGGCGATTCCGGCGCCGAGATCGATCAGGGAGTTGCCGTCCGCGTCGACGACGACTCCACCGTCCGCGTCGACTGCGTAGACGGGCACCGAGGAACCGACACCTGCAGCGACGAAGTTCGTGCGCCGGGCCGCGATCTCGGCGGAACGCGGGCCGGGAAGCGTGGTGACGAGATGCCTCTTCTGGGCGAGTCGATATGTGAAGTCGGTCATGAATTCTCCCATAGGCGTTGAGGAACCCGACGATGACGGCCGAACCAGTGGGTTCGGCTTTCACGCATCTCCGGTCGATGTCTTCAGCAAGTGTTGCGTCGAGGGCCGCCAACGAATAGTGGCCAAACTGGGCAGAGCGGCTTCGCTGATGCGCCAGAATGGCACACTGGGTGCATGCCGATCACAGTCCGCCAACTCTGCGACACCCAAGCGTTCAACCTGACCGTTCGGGCCGGCGAGGAGCATCTCGAACGTGAGCTGAGCTGGGCACACGTCTCCGAATTGGAAGATCCCACGGCCTTCCTCAGCGGGGGTGAACTCCTACTCACCACTGGGGTGTCGCTACCCGCCGACGCCGAGGCCATAGGGGAGCGGGTGCGGCGACTGGTTGCGGCAGGTGTCGCGGCCGTGGGGTTCGGCGTCGGACTGCGCTTCGACACCGTCCCGGACGCATTTGTCGCGGCGGCCCGCGCCGAACAGCTCCCCTTGGTGGAAGTACCCCTCGCTGTTCCGTTCATTGTCTTGGAAAAGGCTGTATCGCAGGCACTCTCGTCCGACGATCACGCCCGGTTGCAGCGCACGCATCAGCAGCAGCGTCGCCTGATTCATGCGACGCTGGCCGCGGACGGTGCGAGGACCCTGGTGCGGCGCACGGCGGAACTCATCGGCGGCTGGGCCGCGCTGCTCGACGCCGCAGGGCACGTCGTGCACAGCTCGCACCGCACTGTGCGTGGAGCGGTGAACCGCACTGCACCGCAACGCATCGCGCGACCGGGCGAAGTGGTGTTCTCGTCCGAGGGTGGCGAGGACATCATCTCTCAGCCCCTGGCGGCCGTGGACGGCAGAGTGCTCGGGTATCTTGTTGCGGGACGCGAGGGCGTGGTCGGATCGCTGGACCACGGGGTCGTGACGGTGGCAGCCTCCCTCCTGACGTTGTTCGTGCGCAGAACCGACGAGACCCAGCGGGCACTCGCTCGCGCTCGGGCCGCGGCCCTTCGACTCCTGATCGCCGGTCAGATGGCCGCGACCCGGGAGATTTCCCAGGATCTGTGGGGCGGGTTTCCCTCCGAACCGGTCAAGGTGATCACGGCGGTGGGTTCGCAGAGTGGGTTGAACAGCGCGATCGCGGTCCTCGACACCGGACCGAGCGGGGCAGCCATCTTCGGCCGGGTCGAAGGCCACCTGCTGGTGGTGGTCTCCGAAGCCTCAGTTGAAGAGTCGGTTTCGAGGCTCGTCACGGTCTCCGACCTCCGGCTGGGAATCTCGGAGAACGCGTGGTGGGACGAGTTCGCCCGCGCCCGCCGCGAGAGCCGGCAGGCTGCGGACGAGGCCGCACAGCGCAACGAGGGGGCACTGCACTTCGCTCAACTCGGCGGTGAGGGCCTCGCCTCGTACCTCGACAGGTACCGTGCGCGATCCTATGCGGAGAACCATCTCTCGGTATTGCAGGACGCCGGAAGCACGGGACGGGAGGGAAGCCTCTGTCGAACCCTGCGTTCATGGCTGACTCACAACGGTCAAACCGACCCCGCGGCCAAGGACCTCGGAATTCACCGACACACCTTGAGACGTCGTCTCGATCGTATCGAGAATCTTCTGGGCGTCTCGCTGAACTCGCCTGCTACCCGCGCCGAATTGTGGTTCGAGCTCGAACTACTCCGAGGAAGCTCGGATTCGTAGACTTCGATCGACTGACCGTGAGACGTGAGTCCCACTCGGCTGCCGAACAGTTCTCGGAGTCGAGACGTACCGAATGAGCCCGGGGGGCGTCATAGTGGAACGTGATGAACACGACGAAAGGAAGATCGTGGACCAGAGCGCGCTGTTGACCGACGCCTTCGACCGCATTCAGGAGACCGTGCATTCCACGCTGGCCGATCTCCCCGCCGACGCCCTCACGTTTCGGGTGGACGCGAAGGCGAACACCATCGCCTGGCTGATCTGGCATCTGACGCGAGTGCAGGACGACCACGTCGCCGGTGTCGCGGGCACCGCGCAGGTGTGGACGTCCGGTGGGTGGGTGGAGCGGTTCGACCTCCCGTTCCCGGTCGCCGACATCGGTTACGGGCACTCCGCGGACGAGGTGGCGAAGGTGCGGACCGGCGCCGACCTCCTGCGCGAGTATCACGATGCCGTGCACGACCGCACCGTCGATTACGTCCAGTCGATCGGCGCGGACGACCTCGACCGGATCGTCGACGAGCATTGGGATCCGCCAGTCACTCTCGGTGTCCGATTGATCAGCGTCATCTCCGACGATCTGCAGCATGCCGGGCAGGCCGCGTACGTCCGCGGCATCTACGAGCGCCGCTGAGTCCGCGACGACGTCTCGTTGGCGGCGAGCCACGCCTCGACTCGCCGCCGGGAGCGTCGGCCGACGCGTTCCCGGACGGCCGGACTCACTCGCGCCGCACCGTGCAGCGTCCCGTTCCCGACCAGTGCCAGCGGAACGAACCAGGCCGGCACGACCGGCAATCCGAGTTCTCGCATGCCGCGCTTGCCGGAGAACAACCGCTGGATGCTGAGCAGACGCTGGCGGTTGAGCCGGCGTCGCAGGGGCTCTGCATGCGGGTAGTGGAAGGTGGCCCACGACTTCTGCAGTGAGTCGGCCAGCACCCTGGAGTTGTCGTCGGGACCGGGAGCGAACATCCCGATCTGGCACATGTTGCGGCGTCCGGTGTTCTCGTCGTCGACCAGCCAGTGTTCGTCGATTCCCATCAGCCAGCCGATGTACCGCCACAGGTGCATGACGTCGCGGCCCTCGTCGGCGGAGACCCACACGCCCAGCGACCGGAGTCCGACGAGGAACGTCGTCGAGAAGAGGGCGAGCGTCCCGGCCTGATCCGACTGGTTGATCGGCATTCCCCAGTCGGACACGTCCCAGCTCTCGTCCTGCAGCAGGGTCAGGTTGACGAACGAGTGCATCAACCGGACGTGCACGGACAACTGCCAGCCCCGGCGGTCGCGGTCCATGCCGCCGGGCAGGACGCACTCGTACCACCACCGCACGGTCTCGGCGACCCGCTGACCGGCGCCGTCCCCGACGAGCCTGCCGGTGGCCACGAGTTGGCGGGAGGTGGCCGCGCTGCGGTAGCCGTTCATCAGCGAACCGGTCGCGAGCAGGTCGAGTCCGGTCATGCCGCTGCGCAGGCAGACGGCGGCCCCGTGCTCGAGGCGGCGGTCGTCGACCCACGACGGCCGGCGGTCCACTGCATCGAAGAACGCGACCAGCGGCGGCGCGGCGTCGGGCACGCTGCCGATGCCGTCGGAGAGTGCCCGGGAGAACTGGGCCATCGTCACGGTCTTGTCGACGAGGACGGCCCGCGCCAGTGCGGCACCGATCTCGTCCTGACTGACCACCGCCCGGGCGTGGAGTTCCCGCTCCGCCGCGGTGGGTGTCGGGTCGCCGTGCACGAACCGCGACAGCGTCCGCATCGAGCGGCGACCCCACTCCGAGTCCATGTCGAACCGCCGCGGCGGGGTGAAATCGGCGAAGCCGGGCGCCGACTCCCGGGACTGGGTTTCCGTCATTGCGGTGCACTCGATTCGGTAGTCGAGAAAGGGGGCGTCTTTGTGCCTCGGCCCCCGCTCGAGGGCTGTGAGTTACAGTTCACCCCACCGAATCGGACGGGTACAAGTCGCATTGTGCGGCAGATCGAGAGGGTTCAGCGAATGGGCACTGGCCAGCGAAAAGACCCCTCTCAGCAGCGGTCGCAGGAGACGGTCGCGCGCATCTTGTCGGCAACTGGTCAGGTTTTGCGGGCCAAGGGGTACACCGGCTGCAGCACGAACGCCATCGCGGAGGCCGCCGGCATCTCGAAGGGGTCGGTGTACCAGTACTTCGCGAACAAGGACGAGATCATCGAGGTCCTGATCGACAAGATCATGGAGGAAACCACCGCCACGTTCGGGACGCAGCTCGAACAAGCCGTCGCGAAGGGCACGTTCCTGAAGGACGCGGCGCTGCAGTCCCAGCTCCTCGCCGTCCTGGACAGGTATCGCGGCATCCTCGGTTCGCTGCTCAACGACGCCCCGCACCTGGCCCTCACCGCGCACCGTTCGGTCCGGATCGAGGAACGGTGCCGCGACCTGTTACGTACGTATGTGACGTTGAATCCGTCCGCGATCGGTCCGGGTGTCGACCTCGACGCGCTGCTCCTGGTGCTCACCGTCAGCTACCGCGAGGTGAGCCTCGAATACCTCCGCCGCGACCTCCGCGACCGGCGAAACGAGCTGGCCACCGTCCTCTACGACATGACGATGGGCGGCCTCGCCGGGCGCGCGACACGCGGGGTGTAACGCGGAGGGGGCTTCGAGAGAAATACACAGTGAGCCCATGGCGCTGTCGGACCCCGACCCGGCAGCGCCAGGGGCCTTCTTTATTTGCGCCGGCTGCTCCTACCGCCGCCGCCTGGTCGGCGACCCCGGCACCTCCAGCCACACGACCCTCTCGAGCGCACACAGATCGCTTTCGATCCGCCGGAACAACTGGTACACGGCGATGAAGGCGAAGATTCCGCCCAGACACAGCGCGCGCACCGTCGCGTTCACGGCGTCGCCGGTGCTTCCGCCGACGAAGCTGAGCCCGGCGACCCCGATCAACGGGACGGCCGCGGCGACGGCGAGGTACCGCGGCATGCTCCGGCCGAGGGCCCGGATGTTGCGTCCGTCGCTTCCGCGCAACTCGCCGTGCGACAGCAGGATCGGGCAGAGGCACCGCACCGCATAGAACGTGAGGATGAAGAACGGGTAGGCGAGCGCGACCGCCCCGCACACGGCGAGGGACGCGAGGAGTTGCGTGTATGCGCGCAACGGAATCCCGCCTGCGGTGATCTCCAGGGCAACCGGGTAGGCGACGCCGGCGACGACCCACAGCCCGAAGCTGACCACGACGGCGCGATGGCCGAGCCCGAGCGTCGTGGCGCGCGCCTTCTCCAGCACCTCGGAACTGTAGGTTCTGCCGTTGCGGAGACCGCGCGGAACCGTGAGCGAGAGTCGACACCAGTAGACGATGAGCACTGCGCCCAGCGGAAACGCGATCCCGCCGATCACCAGGTGCACGAATTCGAGATCCTGCTGCGCCTCGACGGGCAGCGTGGCGATGATCAGCACCTTGTTGTAGTAGTAGTTGTATCCGGCTGCCAGCAGGTTCGGGATGCCGACCGCGGCGATCACGATGGGAAGCGCCCACCTCCACATCGTGGACCGCACGCTTCCCGGCGCCGGGTCGACGAGGTCGCGGGCGTGCGGGTCGAGGCACAGCGCGAACTGCCGCGTCAGCTTCCGGCCACTCGACCACCGATTGTCCCGGTCGGGTGCGAGCGACTTCACCAGGATGCGCCGCAGCGCGGCGGGACAGTCTTCGGCGAGCGCGGATCGTTCCGGGTCCACTCCCCGGCGTCGTGACTCGAGAAGTACGCGAGGCGACGGCGGCGACGCGGTTCCGTCGTCGTCCGGGAAGGGGCGCGCCCCGGTCAGCAATTCCCACAGCATGACGCCCAACGCGAAGATATCGCTGCGGGAATCGAGGTCGGAGGCGGTCCGGTGGGTGCTCGGGTCGATCGCCTCGAGCTGCTCGGGCGACATGTAGGCGACGGAACCGCCGATGAATCCTCCGGCGCCGCGATTCTCGACGCTGTCGCTCGAACTGACGTTGAAATCGGCCAGCTTGGGGATGCCTTCGAGTCCCAGCAGCACGTTCGCCGGTTTGATGTCGCGGTGCAGGACGCCGTGCGCCCGGGCGTAGTCGAGCGCGTCGGCCAGCCGCAACCCGATCCACGCGACCGTCTCCGGCCACGACAGCGCGGCGATCTCGTCCCGCACGCTCGAATACTCGGGCCGGATCTCGCCTCTCTCCGCGAGGAGGCGGTCCACCGAATCGAGCAGCAGCTGTCCGGATCGCTGTTCCGGCGGGGTCTTGCGGACCAGCCGCACCACGTCGAGGAGCGTGCCGCCGGGGACGTATTCCATGAACAGCACCCGCAGCCGGCGGTCTTCCAGCACCCGCTGGTCGTAGACGCGGACGATGTACGGGTGGTCGAGCTGTGCGAGTGTCTGCGGCTCGTTGCCGATGTTCCGGGAGATCTTCAGCGCCACCCATCGCTGCATCGAACGCTGCCGGGCGAGGAACACCCGCGCGAACGCGCCGTGACCCAGCTCCATCATCAGATCGAAATCGTCGAGGCGCTCACCGACGTCGAGGTCGTCGCCCGGGCCGAGTTCCGCGGTGACGGTCCGCCGGTCCATGCGGCGGTCGTCATCGAGGAGGGTCTCGAACCGGGCGGCCTGCTGAGGGTATTCGGTGACGTACTCACCGGGATCGACGTCGGCGCCACTCTGACGGCGGACCCGGTACTCCAGATAGACGAGTTCCGGTGGCAGAGGTTCGGCGAGCAACTCCGGGAATTCGAGGCAGTAGTCGGCGATGCGCTTCGGGCGGCCCGACCGCAGCCACCGGTAGTCGAGGTCCACCTTGATCAGCTCGATCAGTGCGGCCCGCCGGATCGCGGCGGTGTCGGGGAGATACTCGGTGAGCTCGGCCGGCGAACCGGAAGACTCCCAATCCGCGACGAGGCGTTCGACGCCACTTTCGACGACGAACACCGGTTCGGCGCCCGACGTCGTCGTCGACGGTGGCAGCTGGGTGTCCTGCCCCAGTTCGGTGGGCGGCCCAGACGCGATCGTCGAATCACTCGGCGGGCGATCGTTCATGGCGGTCCGATTCCGGGCGGTGCAGATTCCGGGAGGTGCATGGGGTGTGTACTTGCCAGGGTATTCCTGACGGTGCGCGAAGGGTACGGAACAGGAGGGCCTCACGCGCTCCGCAACGGCACTTCCGACAGTGATGTTCTGCAGGAGGAACGCGATCGGCCACGACGGCGGGTACAGGAACAGTCCGACGACGATGAGGTTCGGGCTCCACCGGCGAAAACCGTTGACGGAGCGCCACACGCGTGCAACACTGAACTCGATGGTTCAGTATTCGGTTCTCGACGCTACGTTCGCCGCACTGGCAGACCCCACGCGGCGTGGGATCCTCCGCCGGCTCGGAGAGGGCCCCTGCTCGATCAGTGACCTCGCCGAACTCTTCGAGATGACGCTCACCGGCATCAAGAAACACGTGCGACTGCTCGAAGAGGCCGGGATGGTCGTGACCGAGAAACGTGGCCGGGTGCGGTACTGCATGCTGGGGACCAATTCCCTCGAGCGTGAGGTGGCCTGGATCCGCGACTACCAGCTGTCGCTGGAAGGGCGCCTGAACCGTCTGGACGAATTCCTCAATAGAACGGAAGGCACGTCATGAGCACCTCGCAGACTCCCACGACCTCGACCGTCTCGACGCCGACGGACCGGGAGATCCACGTCGAACGCATCTTCGACGCTCCCCGCGACCGCGTGTGGGCCGCATTCACGAGACCGGAGCTCCTCGCCCAGTGGTGGGGCCGCGGAAACGAACTCGACGTCGAACGCTGGGAATTCGAGCGCGGCGGGCACTGGCGCTTCGTCGAACACTCGGACGGCGACACCCACGGATTCGAGGGAAGGTTCCGGGAGATCACCCCGGAGGAGCGTCTGGTGTACACGTTCGAGTGGGACGGCATGCCCGGCCACGTCATCGTCGAGAACAACACGTACACCGACCTCGGTGACGGACGCACCAAGCTGTCCGTCGTCAGCCAGTTCCACACCCCCGAAGAGCGCGACGGCATGCTGCAGTCCGGCATGGAAGGCGGCATGAACGAGAGCTATGCGGCGCTGGATGCGGTTCTGGCGCAGACGAGCTGGTGATCGTAAGCCGTAAGCCGTAAGCCGTAAGCCGTCAGGCGGAGGGGGCGGGGATGCTGCCGCCGATCGAATGACGTTGGTGGACTTCGCCCCTCATCCTCGTCATGGTGGGCGCTTCGTCCCCGGCTCCGGACTCCATCTTGGCGAGGATCCTCACCGCCGCCTCCTGTCCCATCTCGGCCAGTGGAGGGGCGTAGGACGTGATTCCGGGTGGAAACACCTCGTACCATTCGGGATTGCCGTGTGCGGCGACGGACAGGTCGTCGGGCACCGACAGGCCGAGGTCGGAGCAGGCGTGCAGGACGCCCAGCGCGATCCGGCTACTGGCGGCGATGGCGACGCCGGGCAGGTCGCCGGCGATCACGTGCATCGCGTTCCGCCCCCATTCCGAGGTGAAGTCGCCCTCGAGGATGCGGAAGCGGTGGCCGGCAGTTCCTTTGGGCACCTCCGGTATTCCCGCACGGTCGACGGCGTTGCGGAACCCGCGCATGCGGTCGGCGGTGGTGCTGTGATCGGCTCCGCCGATGACGAGGGCGAGATCGGTATGTCCTGCTTGCAGGGCCAGTTCGGTGATTGCTTCGATGCCGTATTCGTCGTCGCTGACGACTGCATCGGTCTGTAGCGGGACCGAGTGACGGTTGAGTTGCACGATCGGCACGCCGGTCGGCAGTGTGCGTCGAGCGTCGACGGGGACATGGATGATTCCGTCGACGCGGTGATCGAGCAGTGAGCGCAGTCCGCGTTCCTCGGATTCGGGATCGTTGCCGCTGGCGCTGACCACAAGTTGGAATCCGGCCTCGAACAGAACGGACTGCAGCACGGCGGCGCTGTCGGTGTAGAACTCGTTCGAAATGTCGGGTAGCAGCAATCCGACGACGCGCGTCTTGTTCTCCCGCAGTGCCTGGGCGACCTTGTTCGGCCGGTAGCCCAACGCATCGGCCGCCTCGAGGATTCTCTTGCGGGTGTCGGGGTCCACGTAGCCTCGCCCGCTCATCGCGCGTGAGGCGGTACCCACCCCCACCTTGGCCAGTGCGGCGACGTCCTGAAGTTTGGGCACAAACCCACCATACCCAACGTAACCGCAGGTAAAGGCGTCGAGGACGACCGCGGACGTCGATGAAACCTCCTCTCTTGACAGAACGAGTGGCTTGCGCCACAGTCATGTGGAACCGATTCCACATGTCGTGAGTCACAGTCGCGGATGTGGGTGATCCACTACGTCAGGCGAAAGGCCCTTCGTGTCCATTCAGTCAAGAAACCCGTTCTCTCTCCTCACACATCTGGCAGGGGACGAGGCACAACTCGACATCTTTTCCGCCGACAGCTGCATCGAGAGCTGGTTGGCCACCGAGCGGGCCCTCGCCATCGCGCAGGGTGAGCACGCGGTCATCTCGGCAGACGACGCTGCGGCGATCGCGGCAGCGGCCCGCATCGACAACATCGACCGCGACTCCCTGTGGGAGACGTCGAAAAACGTCGGGTACCCGATCCTCGGGCTGGTGCGGCAGATCTCCGGGGCACTGCCGGACGGACCGAACGGTCGCGTCCACTACGGTGCGACCACGCAGGACATCATGGATACCGGGCTCGCCCTGCAGCTCGCGCGATCACTGGCCGCGCTCGACTGGCAGCTCGGCGAACTCGGCGATGCGCTCGCGGTCCAGGTCGAAGCCCACGCCGGCACCGTGATGCCCGGCCGGACCCACGCCCAGCAGGCGGTGCCGACCACGTTCGGCGCCACCCTCGCGGCACTGCTGGGTCAGTTCACCCGCCACCGCGAACGTCTCCAGCAAGCGGTGCCGCGGATCGCCGTGATCTCCCTGTTCGGGGCGGGCGGCACGTCCGCAGCGCTCGGCGCGAAGTCCGCGGACGTCCGAACCCGCGTCGCCGACCTGCTCGGCCTGCACGACACCGACATCCCGTGGCACGTCGACCGCGACGGTGTCGCCGAATACGGCTGGCTCTGCGCCACCGTCGCGGCGACGTGCGCCAAGCTCGCGCGCAACATCGTCGACCTCTCCCGCACGGAGATCGGCGAGGTCTTCGAGCCCTACAACAACCACCGCGGTGCGTCGTCGACGATGCCGCAGAAGGTCAACCCGATCTCCTCGGAGGCCATCATCGGACTGTCGCAGACCGCCGGAGCGCTGCTGTCGTCGCTGAGCCGCATCCAGGAAGCGGGCCACGAACGCAGCGCCGGCGAGTGGCAGATCGAGTGGCAGGTGATCCCACAGCTCGGGGTCCTCGCCGGCAGCGCGCTGTCCGAAGCGCTGGTCATCGTCAGGGGCATGCGGGTCGACGCCGACAGGATGCGCGCGAACCTCGACCTCGACAGCGGGTTGGTCATGGCCGAGGCGCAGATGATCCAGCTCGCCGAAGCCCTGGGCCGCGAACGCGCCCACGACCTGCTCTACACGGCCGCGACCCGCGCCCGGACCACGCATCGTGTGCTCGCCGACACCCTGCGCGAGGTCGCGGCGGAGGCCGGTGTCGCCGAACTGCTGCCCGCACAACTCGTCACCGCCGACGACTATCTCGGCGAGGCGAAGGACATCGCCGCGAGCGCTGTCCGGGGATGGCACAGCCGCGCCGCAGTCGACGAAGTCCTGCCCTCCATTCCCCAGCTTGCAAGGACCTGACATGAGCACATTGACCACCGTGACGGAGCAGCCACCGAAACTCGCAGGAGAGGAACGCTTCGACTACATCCGCGGACGGTTCGGTCTGATCGCCGCTCTGCCCCTGCTCATCGGCATCCTCGTCCTGCCGATCGACATGCCGAACGCCCAGCAGGCCATGCTCGCGGTCCTGACCGTCGTGGTCCTGCTGTGGATCACGGAGCCCGTCCCCATCCCGGTGACCGCGCTGATCGGCATCGCCCTACTCGTCGTCCTCGGCGTCGGTACACCCCAGGAGGTGTACGGCTCCTTCGGCTCCGCGACCGTGTTCCTGGTGATCGGCGCCTTCATCCTGGCTCGCGCGATGACGGTGCACGGGTTGGACCGACGGTTCGCCCTCAAGGTGCTCTCGTTCCCGGGCATCGGTAACAGCACGTACCGGACCGCGGCCGCATTCGGAGTGGTTGCGTGCTTCCTGTCGATGTTCGTGTCGGCGTCGGCGACCGCCGCCATGTTGCTTCCCATCGGTATCGGCGTGGTCAAGACCATCGGCGATCTCATTCAGGAGCAGAACCCGGGCATCAAGACCAACCGCACCAAATTCTCCTGCCTGTTGATGCTTTCCATCGCCTACGGCGCGAGCATCGGGTCGGTCCTCACCCCGATCACCGGCATCGCCAACGTCATCGGCCGCGGCACGATCGAACGCATGACCGGCTACAAGGTGGAACTGTTCGACTGGCTCTCCATGTCGGCCCCATACCTTCTCGTGATGGGTGCGGTCATGTGGGTCGCGCTGATCTTCGTCAACAGGCCCGAGGTGAAGCACATTCGCGGTGGGCAGGACTACTTCCGCGCCCACTACGCAGATCTCGGCCAGATGAACCGCGGCGAACGCAACGTTCTGGTGATCTTCCTCGTCACGGTCGTCCTCTGGGTGTTGCCCTCCCTGGTCACCACTTTCGGCATCACGAGCCCGATCGTCACCGCCTTCACCGACCATCTCAACGAGGGATCCGTCGTGGTCCTCACTGCAGGGCTGCTGTTCTTCCTGCCCCGCGGAAACGGGAGCAGTGAATCCACCCTCACGTGGACCGAGGCCGCGAAGATCGACTGGGGCACGGTCCTCCTCGTCGGTGCAGGTCTGACCATCGGCACCATGATGAATGCAACCGGACTCGCCGAAACCCTCGGCACGACCATCGCCCGGGCCACGGGGGTGCAGAGTTCCTGGGTTCTCGCCCTGATCGCCATCGTCATGGGGCTGGTCATCTCCGAAACCACCAGCAACACGGCCAGCGTCGGCATCGTCGTCCCGATCATCATCCCGATCGCCCTCGCCATCGGCGTCGACCCGATCATCCCGGCCATGGCCGGCGTGTTCGGCGCGAACGCCGGAGCCATGCTCCCGGTCTCGACACCACCGAACGCCATCGTCTACGGATCGGGGTACGTGCCGATGATCAAGATGATCAGCACCGGCATCTTCATCGACATCATCTGTATTCCACTGATCTTCGGCGCCGTCGTCGGCATCGGATCCCTCATCGCGCTCCACGTGTGAGCCAACCGACCGTGCAGTGAATCACTCGACGAGCACGCAGCGCGCTCCGCTGAAGATGGTGGGCATGCACTTGTTGCAGTGGATGCACAACGACTGGGTGCGCGGCTCGGACCGGATGCGGTTCACCAGGTCGGGTTCGCGCAGCAGCGCCCGGGCCATGGCGACGAATTCGAAGCCCTCGGCCATGGCGGTGTCCATGCCCGCCCGGTCGGTGACTCCGCCGAGCAGGACGAGCGGCAACGCCACCGCCGCGCGGATCTGGCGTGCGTGCTCGAGCATGAACAGGTCGCGGTACGGGTAGGTGTGGAGCATCGACCTCCCGGCCAACTGGACGCCGAGACGGACCGGCTGCGGCATGGCTGCCGCGAACTCCCGCACCGGTGCGTCGCCCTTGAACAGGTACATCGGATTGAGAAGCGAACTGCCCATGGTGAGTTCGAGGGCGTCGACACTGCCGTCGTGCTCCAGCAGTCCGGCCACCTGGATGGCCTCGTCGAGCCAGAACCCTCCGGGGACGCCGTCGTCCATATCAGCTTGGCGAGAATCGCGACCCGGCCGCCGACGGCGTCGCGCACGGTTCGGGCGACGTCCCGCACCACCCGGGCCCGGTTCTCGAGTGATCCGCCGTAGGAATCGGTGCGACGATTCAGCTTCGGGCTGAGAAATGAGCTGGCGAAGTAGTTGTGGCCGAAGTGGATCTCGACGGCGTCGAAGCCGGACTCGACAGCGAGCCGTGCCGCGGTTCCGTGGGCGGCGGTGATCCGGGTGATGTCGGCGGCGGTGGCACTGCGGATCATCCGCATGCTGAGCGGGTTGAACGACCGCGAGGGTGCGAGCGCAGGAAGTCCGGTTGACTTCTCGTTCGCGACGGGTCCGGCGTGGCCGAGTTGGGCAGATGCGGCCGCACCCTCGGCGTGGATGGCGTCGGTGAGTCTGCGCAGCCCGGGGACGGCGTCCGGGCGCATCCACAACTGCCCGCGTTCGGTGCGACCCTCCGGTGCCACGGCGCAGTAGGCCACCGTCGACATCCCGACCCCACCCGCCGCGGGCCGGCGGTGGAACTCGATCAGCTCGTCGGTGACCAGCGCGTCGGGAGTGCGGCCCTCGAACGTGGCCGACTTGATTGTCCGGTTGCGTAACGTGATGGGGCCCAGCGTGGCTGGAGCGAAAACGTCTGGATGTGTGGTCATTCCCGGCCCTTCGTCGCGTGCAGCCGACGGTAGGCCGCGGGGACGTTCGGCGACCGGAACGTGTCCGCTGAGCGGGAGACTGTCACGGTCTCACGGATGACCCCTCGACATCCGTGAGACCGCGGTGTCGTCTCAGCCGACGGTCTCGGGCAGCTTCTCCGGCATCGCGCCGGCGGCCGCACCGCGTTGCCTGCGCCCGAGCACCCAGCAGGCCAGTGTGATCGCACACGTGAACGTGAGCGTCGCGAACAGCTGGTTGCGTGCCGCGTCGTCGAACAACGCCAGCGCGGCGACCGCGGCCAGCAGCGCGAGAGCGACATACGACAGATACGGGAAGCCCCACATCTTCAGCGGCAGATCCGTCCGGCCCGACTTCTCGGCGCGGCGCCGCAACACGATCTGCGAGACGGTGACGAACGTCCACAGCACCAGGATCGTCGAGCCGACCGCGTTGAGCAGCAGCGGGAGAACACGATCCGGGGCCAGGTAATTGAGGACGACGGTGACGAACCCGAATGTCACCGACGCCAGCACCGCCACGCGGGGAACGCCGTTGCCCGACACCCGGCCGAACACCTTCGCCGCCGCCCCACGCTCGGACAGCGAGTAGATCATCCGGGAGCCACTGAACAGCATGGCGTTCAGCGACGACAGCAGTGCGATGACCACGACGACGGTCATGACGGCGCCGGCGCCGGGCACGTGTGCGGCGTTCAGGACCGCGACGAACGGTCCCGTCGCGAGTTCGTCGGCGGTCCACGGCAGCACCGTCACCATGATGAGGACGGAACCGACGTAGAACACCAGGATCCGCCACACGATGGACCGCACCGCCCGGCTCACGTTGCGCCGCGGTTCCGCCGTCTCGGCGGCCGCGATGGCCATCACCTCGGTGCCGCCGAACGCGAAGACCACGATCAGCAGGCCGGCGGCGATGCCGGTGACACCGTTGGGGGCGAACCCGCCGTGGCCGGTGAGGTTCGACAGGCCCGGCGCGTCGAAGCTGGGAAGCCAGCCGAGGATCATCGCGGAACCGACCGCCAGAAACGCGACGATCGCGACGATCTTCAGTGCGGCGAACCAGAATTCGAACTCGCCGAAGCGGGAGACACCCGCCAGGTTCACGGCCGTCAGCACACTCATGTACGCCAGGGCCGCCACCCATTGCGGCACTGCGGGTATGGACGCGGCGGTGATCGCCGCCGCCGCGGTCGCCTCCGCGGCGACCACGATGACGACCTGCACCCAGTACAGCCAGCCGATCGTCCGGCCGGCGACCGGGCCCATCGCGTTTTCGGCGTGGACGGAGAACGCGCCGCTGTCGGGGTCGGCGGCCACCATCTCGCCCATCATCCGCATCACGAGGACGACGAGGAATCCGGCGATGAGGAAGGAGACGAGTACGGCGGGCCCGGCGACGGCGATGCCCGCACCGGAGCCGACGAACAGTCCGGCGCCGATCGCGCCGCCCAGACTCATCATCACCAGCTGGCGTGGTTTCATCGCCTGCTGAAGGCCCTTGGTGACAACGGCTCCGGTGGTGGATGCCGGTGGGTCGTGAACTGTGTTCATGGGATCTCCCGTGCCGTCAGACGAGCTGATCGAGTGCGATCTCGAACGCGGTACCGGCGATTCCGGTCGGCTGCGACGAACGCGCGAAGCAACGCTCGAGCGCCGTCGCGACGGTCGCGGAGACGTCACCGAAGATCGCCTCGTCCGACACCTCGATGTCGCCCTCCATCAGCAGCGCGAACGCCCGCGCCATGCCGCAGTTGGCGATGAAGTCGGGGACGACGGCGACGCTCTTGTCGGCGTACTCGTAGATGGGGCCGTAGAAGATCTCGTCGTCCGCGAACGGCACGTTGGCGCCGCTCGCCACCACCTCGAGACCGCCCGCGATCAGCCGGTCCACCTGGTCGCGGGTCACGAGACGTGATGCGGCGCAGGGGAGGAAGATCTCGGCGCCGGAACTCCAGATCGCGTCGTTGATCTCCTCGAACGGCACCATGCCTGCTGCGCGCAGTTCGTTGCCCACCTTGGCCAGGAACAGCGCGCCGATCTGCTCGAAGTCGTAGCCGTCGGTGTTCGACAGCCCACCGTTGCGGTCGAGGATTCCGACGATCCGGGCCCCGGACTGCGCCAGGTAGTACGCGGCGGCGGCGCCGACGTTGCCCCAGCCCTGCATGATCACGCGCTTGCCGCCCAGTTCGCCGCCGTAGACCCGGTAGTAGTGCCGTACCGATTCGGCGACACCCCAACCGGTGATCAGGTCGGACACCGTGTACTTCGCCTGCGGATCGGGAGTGAACCGCGCATCCTCGACGACCTTCGCGACGCCCAGTCGCAGCTGTCCGACCCGCTGGACGCGCTCACGATCGCTGGCCGCGAAGTGTCCGTTGACGACGCCTTCCTGCGGATGCCAGAGGCCGTAGCTCTCGGTGATCGGCACGACCTCGGCCATCTCGTCGACGTTCAGGTCGCCGCCGGTGCCGTAGTACGCCTTGAGGAGCGGGGTCACGGCCTTGAACCAGCGTCGCAGCACCTCGTCCTTGCGCGGGTCGGTCGGGTCGAAGTCGATGCCCGACTTCGCGCCACCGATGGCCGGACCCGAGACGGTGAACTTGACCTCCATGGTCTTCGCGAGCGACTCCACCTCGCGCCGATCGAGACCGCGACGCATCCGGGTTCCGCCGCCGGCGGCGCCGCCACGCAGCGAGTTGATCACCGTCCATCCGCGTGCGGAGGTCTCCGTGTCGTGCCACTCGAAGACGATCTCGGGGGCCTTCTCTTCGAATCGGGTGAGCAGATTCTTCATGGCTTCTCTCGGTTTCTGGACGGCCGGGGGTCGGGGCGATCCGGTCGGTGTTCCCGACCGTGCCCGCGCTGTTACGGCGATCACTGTGGCGGGCACCACTCGTGCGCCGCAACCGGCTGGGCAGCACATAGCCACGATGAACATCACCGAGAAAGAAGTTCGTCGTTTTTCTATTCAGTTTGTGCAGCAGGACCGATGATCGCGTTGCTAATCCGCGTCTGCGGGGGCCGCGCGGTAGGCCGGCGCCTTCGCCGAGCGCGGCCGGTCGAGGGTCCGCAGGAGGGGCATCGACCGGTACGGGACGATCACCGACAGCACCATCACGCTGGTGGACCGGGCGACGACGCTCGACTTGTTCAGATCGATCAGCGTCTGCTGCAGCCCGAGGTGGGAGCCGGCGGCGATGCGGCACAGGATGTCGCCGGAACCGGTGGTCGCGAAGGCCTCGAGCACGCCGGGAATCGACTCCAGCTCCGACGTCACGGAATCGAGTGCGCCCTGCGCAGTCTCCAGCGTGACGAACGCCTGCACGTCGAACCCCGCGGCCGCGATGTCGAGGTGCGGCTCGTACCCGGCGATCACGCCCGATTCCTCGAGTTTGCGCACCCGCGCCTGGACGGTGGCCCGCGCGACCTTGATCCGGCGCGACAGCTCCAGCACGCCGGCCTTCGGGTCGTCGTGCATGGCGTCGAGGAGGGCGAAGTCGAGCTCGTCCAATTGCACTGCGTCCTTCATGGCCAGACCTCTCCGAGCGGATTCAACTAGTCCGACTGTATAAGAAAATCGGCTCTAGGGTCGCCGAAGGTGGCGCTGTGGCTAGCTTTTGCTGGCTCGGTTGCCTATGTGGACGGTCTGGGTTTTCGTAGTGACCCAAGCAACAGGCCACGCCCCCGTCCCTCGAACCAGGAAGACAGCGATGACGATCGAGCAGACTCTCACCGACAAGGAACGCCTGGCAGGTCTCGACCTCGGCCAGCTCGAGCAGCTGGTCGGGCTCGTCGAATACGACGGCACCCGCGACCCGTTCCCGGTCAGCGGCTGGGACGCCGTCGTCTGGGTGGTCGGCAACGCCACCCAGACCGCCCACTACTTCCAGTCCGCGTTCGGGATGACCCTCGTCGCCTACTCCGGACCCACCACCGGCAACCGCGACCACCACGCCTACGTCCTCGAATCCGGGGCCGTCCGGTTCGTCATCAAGGGCGCCGTCGACCCGGACAGCCCGCTGATCGAGCACCACCGGATCCACGGCGACGGCGTCGTCGACATCGCCCTCGCCGTCCCCGACGTCGACAAGTGCATCGCCCACGCCCGCGCCCAGGGCGCCACCGTCCTCGACGAACCCCACGATGTGACCGACGAACACGGCACCGTCCGCCTCGCCGCGATCGCCACCTACGGCGACACCCGCCACACCCTCGTCGACCGCACCCACTACACCGGCCCCTACCTGCCCGGCTACGTCGAGCGGGCGTCGTCGCACACCAAACGCGACGGGGCCCCCAAACGCCTGTTCCAGGCCCTCGACCACGTCGTCGGCAACGTCGAACTCGGCAAGATGGACCACTGGGTCGACTTCTACAACCGGGTCATGGGATTTACGAACATGGCCGAGTTCGTCGGCGCGGACATCGCCACCGACTACTCCGCGCTGATGTCGAAGGTCGTCTCCAACGGCAACCACCGGGTCAAGTTCCCGCTCAACGAACCCGCCATCGCCAAGAAACGGTCGCAGATCGACGAGTACCTCGACTTCTACCGCGGTCCCGGCGCCCAGCACCTGGCCCTGGCCACCAATGACATCCTCACCGCCGTCGACCAGCTGACCGCCGAGGGCGTCGAATTCCTGGCCACCCCCGACTCCTACTACGAGGACCCCGAACTGCGGGCGCGGATCGGCAACGTCCGCGCCCCGATCGCCGAACTGCAGAAACGCGGCATCCTCGTCGACCGCGACGAAGACGGCTACCTGCTGCAGATCTTCACCAAACCCCTCGTCGACCGCCCCACCGTGTTCTTCGAACTCATCGAACGCCACGGCTCCCTCGGCTTCGGCATCGGCAACTTCAAAGCCCTCTTCGAAGCCATCGAACGCGAACAAGCCGCCCGCGGAAACTTCTGAGCGAGAGGGTCACTCCGCGAGGCCGGTGAGCGAGGACCTTCGTCGACGATTGTGCAGCGACTTTCCCGCCGGATCGGTGCCGTCACGAATACGATGACGCCATGAGCCCTACCGAGGCAGTGGTGGCCGGTGCCGGTCCGACCGGGCTCACGCTCGCGCTGGAACTGGCGCGGCGCGGCGTCGAGGTGCGGATCCTCGACAGGTCGCCCGAGCCGTTCGCGGGTTCGCGGGGAAAGGGATTGACCGCGCGCAGTCAGGAAGTGATGGACGATCTCGGCATCGTCGACGAAATCGTCGAGGCCGGGTTCCGGCACCTGCCCAACCGGGTCGCGGTGCGCGGCCAGGTGGTGAGCGACAGCGACCCGCACGCGGACCTGAGCCCCACGCCCGATCGGCCCTACGACAGCGGTCTGATGATCCCGCAGTGGCGGACCGAGAAAATCCTGCGAGAAAGACTGTCGGAGTTCGGGATCGACGTGGAGCGTGGCGTCGAGGTGGTCGGCTTCGAACAGACCACCGACAAGGTGACCGTCCGGCTCGCCGGCGACGGGACCATCATGACGCGCTACCTGGTGGGCTGCGACGGCGGGCGCAGCGCGGTGCGCAAGGCGCTCGGGGTGTCGTTCGAGGGGACGGGCGGCATCGAAGCCATGCTCCTCGGCGACGTGTCCGTCGACGGCCTGGTCCCGGATCACTGGTATCAGTGGACGCACCCCGAACGGGGGTTCGTCGCGTTGTGCCCATTCCGAGGAATCAACTCCTGGCAGTTCCAGGGAGTGCCGTTCGCGGACTTCGAAGAGGAAGGAAACCTGCCCGAACCGTCGCTCGAGTACTTCCAGCGAGTTCTCGACGACATCGCCTGCGACCCCGGCGTGCGGTTGTCCGAACCGACATGGCTGTCCACCTGGCACGTGAACGTGCGGATGGTGGACCGCTTCCGCGACGGTCGGGTGTTCCTGGCCGGGGACGCGGCCCACGTTCACCCGCCGGCCGGTGGGCTCGGGATGAACACCGGTATCCAGGACGCCTACAACCTCGGGTGGAAACTCGCTCTCGTCCTGGCTGGCTCCGCGGACCCGTCGCTCCTCGACACGTACCAGGAGGAACGGTTGCCGCTCGCGCGCTGGACGCTCGGGGTGAGCAGCGCGGGGCTGCAGAAGGTGGCCGCGAACCTCGGACGCGAGGACTCCGAGGGGTTTGCGGGCGCGGTGACCGAAGACGGCCAGCAACTCGGTCTGGGCTATCCGTGGAGTTCGCTGTCTCGGGACGGGGACGTGACGACGGGTGTGCGCGCGGGCGACCGCGCACCCGACGCGCCGTGCCTGAGCCCGGACGGCACGCCGCTGCGACTGTTCGACGTCTTCCGGGGGACGCACTTCACGGTTCTCGGGTTCGGCGGCGGCTCCCGGCACATGCTGCAGACCCTGGCCGAAGACGCGCCCGACGACGTGAAGTACGTGGTGGTGGGCGATTCCCGTGGCCCCGGCGTGGACGTCGTCGACGACCGCGGTTTGGCGCGCAGCGCATACGGGGCACACGGTGGCACGCTGGTGGTGGTGCGCCCCGACGGTTACGTCGCGCTCACCGCCGCGGCCACCGCGGCCGACGACGTCATCGACTATCTCGGTCGACTGGTCGGGAGGTCGTCCTGACGAAAGGCTGAACGATGCGACACAAGGACGAGGAACGCGACTACGACGAGGCCGATCTCGAGGTCCGGCCCCCGCAGGATCATGCGGCAGGGCCGACCGCCGTCGCGGTGTCGATGAAGCGCGCGCTCGAGCACATGGGTGTGGTCCGTACGGCCGAGACGTTGCTGCAACTGAACCAGGCCGAGGGGTTCGATTGCATGAGCTGTGCGTGGCCCGATCCCGACCCGGGCCACCGCCACGCCGCGGAGTTCTGTGAGAACGGCGCCAAGGCGGTCGCCGAGGAAGCCACCCGCGACCGCGCGACACCCGAATTCTTCGCCCGCCACAGTATCGCCGAGCTCGACTGCCACAGCGAGCACTGGCTGGGGCAGCAGGGCCGGATCACGCATCCGATGGTGAAGCGGCCCGGCGGAACGCACTACGAGCCCATCGAATGGGACGAGGCCTTCGCGCTGATCGGGGATCAGCTGAATTCTCTGGCCAGTCCGGACGAGGCGATCTTCTACACGTCCGGCCGGGCGTCCAACGAGGCGGCGTTCGCGTATCAGCTGTTCGTCCGCGCGTTCGGGACGAACAATCTGCCCGACTGTTCCAACATGTGCCACGAATCGACCAGCATCGCGCTGCAGGAGTCGATCGGCATCGGCAAGGCCAGCGTCATGATGGACGACGTCTATCAGGCGAAACTCATTGTCCTGCAGGGGCAAAATCCGGGGACCAACCATCCGCGGATGCTGTCGGCGCTGGAGAAGGCCAAGCAGAACGGTGCGAAGATCCTCTCGATCAACCCGCTCCGCGAGGCGGGTCTGGTCAACTTCAAGAATCCGCAGACGCCCCGCGGCATGGTGGGTCCGGGCACGAACCTGTCCGACATGCACCTGCCCATCGCGCTGAACGGCGACCTGGCCCTGCTCCAGGCGTTCGGCTCGCTGCTCGTCGAATGGGATGCCCTCGACCATCAGTTCATCGACCAGCGCACGATCGGATTCGAGCTGTGGAAGCAGCACGTCATCGACATCGACTGGGACGTCGTCACCCGCACGTCCGGGCTGTCGCGGGAACAGATCACCGACGCGGCCCGGCTGCTGCGAGATTCCGACGCCACCGTGTTCTGCTGGGCGATGGGCCTCACCCAGCACCACAACTCGGTGGCGATCATCAAGGAAGTCACCAATATCGCTCTCGCCCAGGGAAACATCGGCAAACCCGGTGCCGGGCTGCTGCCGGTGCGCGGGCACTCGAACGTGCAGGGCGACCGCACGATGGGGATCTGGGAGCGTCCGCCGCGACACTTCCTGGACGCGCTCGCGAAGGAATTCGACTTCGACCCACCCCGCGAGAACGGCTACGACACCGTCGATTCCATCCGGGCCATGCGCGACGGCAAGGCGCACTTCTTCCTCGGACTGGGCGGCAACTTCGTCCAGGCCGCCCCGGACACCGACGTCACCGCCGCCGCACTCCGCAAGACGCGGATGACCGTCCACGTCTCGACGAAGATCAACCGCTCGCATCTCGTCTGCGGTGACACCGCCCTGATCCTGCCGACGAAGGGGCGCACCGAGCAGGACGTCCAGGCCGGTGGGCCGCAATTCATCTCGGTCGAGGACTCGACGTGCTCGGTCCACGCGTCCCGTGGTCCGTTGAAACCGGCCAGCCCGCACCTCGATTCGGAGGTCGGCATCGTCACCCGCATCGCCGAGGCCACGATCGGCGACCGCTACGGTCTCGAGTGGAAGAAGATGCGGGACGACTACGCGAACATCCGCCTGCACATCTCGCGGGTGGTGCCCGGCTGTGAGGGGTACGAGGTGAACGTCCGCCGGCCGGGCGGGTTCGTCCTGCCGCATCCGCCGCGCGATTCCCGGACGTTCCCCACCCACTCGGGGCGCGCCGAATTCGCGGTGTCCCCGATCGAGGTGCTGCAGGTGCCGCCGGGGCACGTGATCCTGCAGACGATCCGCAGTCACGATCAGTTCAACACCACGATCTACGGGCTCAGTGACCGCTACCGCGGAATCGAGGGCGGACGCCGCGTGATCTTCCTGCACCACGACGACATCGCCGCCCTCGGATTCGACAACGGCGACATGGTCGACCTCTTCACGCACTGGGTAGACGACGACCGCGTCCGCTGTGCCCACGATTTCCGGATCGTCGAATACGACACGCCCCGGGGTTCGGCCGCCGCCTACTACCCGGAGACCAACCCGCTCGTCCCGCTCGATTCCACGGCGGTCGGCAGCAACTGTCCTACGTCGAAGTCCGTCGTCGTGTCCGTGGAACACGCCGGCAAATACAGCGCCGAATGCCCACCGGGCGCGAGCCAGGACGAGGTCGGATCGGACCGATTCCACAAGGCGACCCCTCAGCCGAAGCATCTCTCCTGACGTGAGTGGCATCGTGTGTCCCGGCACGCTTTGCCACTCACCTGCGCAGGTGAGTGGCGATGTGTGCGGGGGTGCGCGTCGGCGCTCACGTACGCAGGGGCCCGCGACGGATCCGGCTCAGCCCCTGTCCCGATCGCGCAGATAGGCCGCCAACTGTTCGTGGCGTTGTATGCGTGACAAGGCGATTCGACGCGCCGCCACCCACATCAGCGCCGAGATGACGACGGCGAGGGCGACGCACAGTGCGAAATCCGCGGTGCCGATCCGCGTATGCACTTCGGCGGGTCGCACGAGGCGCCACAGCACAGCCGGGACGACGAAGATCGCGACCGAGAACGCCGGGAACACCCCGTACGGCACCACCAGCAGGATCAGCCACCGGACTATGACGGTGCGCCACCGGTCGCGTTGCTCCCACCGCCACCGCAGCGACCGCTGGTGGTACGGAAAATAGACCCCGACGAGACTCGACCCGGCGAGTGCACCGAACGGGCACAGCGCCACCGCGACCACCACCACCGCGGTGAACAGCCAGTCCTGCTCGGCGAAACCCACGACGATCGCGATGGTCGCGCAGATCGGGGCGATCAGCATCCACAGCGCCACCGCCTTGGCGGCAAGCAACGCACCCAGCGCGTCCCCGTCGTCGAGTGCGGCGAGAACGCGTTCTCGGTCCGGTGCCAGAACGTTGGTGGCGGTGACGTCGGCGTACATCCAGCCGGCGAGGGCCAGGGCGAAACCCGACGGTCCGGTCCACTCGAACAACCAGTTCCGGGGCAGCAGGAACCAGGCACCGATCATCAGGACGGCGTTGAAGGCAACGGTCGCAAGCGTGTCTGCCGGGTTGCGCCAGATTCTGATCCACTCCGCGCGAAGAGCGGCCATGCCGTTCAGCGTAAAGCGTCGGGCGGGCCGTCGGAGCCGTGTCGGCAGGATCCCGGACGATCGGGACGCCGGTCCCTTCCACCTGGGACATCGGGTCGGCGACAGTGGTGCGATCCGAGAGAAAGGCCTGTCGTGACCATCGCCGACGAGGAGGCAGCCGGGGCCGTCACCCTGATGGACACCCTCCCCGACCGCCACCGGACCGTGCTGCGACTCCGGCTCGCGCACCGCCTCCCTGCCGTCGAGGTCGCGCGCATCCTCGGGACGAACGTCGAGGCCGTGCTCCTCCTCCAGCACGCGGCGCTCAACCGGCTCCGGCGGCAACTCGCGGCGGCGGCGGTGTGCGACGGCGACGTTCCGGTGGACGGGCGGTATTGATCGACGGCGGGTGCTCAGACCGTTCAGGCCAACGCTGCGGCGACGGCCTCGGCCGCGGCGAATGCGGCGTTGTCCAGTTCGTCGTTCACCGGTGTCGGGCAGGACGACAGTTTCACGACGACGACGCCCCGGTCGATGTCGATGTAGACGTACTGACCGTGGATGCCCAGACACAACTGCACACGCCGGTCGGGGTGGGGAATCCAGAACTGATTACGGTACATTCCGCCAGGGAACGGCGTTTCGGTCGGTGAATGAGAATATGCCTCATGCGAATCGGGAGCGCCGCGCAGGGAGTCGTCGATCCAGTGCAGCGGCACGACCTGTTCGGCGCCGATGCGTCCGCCGCGGCGGAGCATCTCACCGAATCGCGCAACGTCCCGGAGTGTCGCGGCGAGGCCTCCGTCCGCGAAAACGGCTCCGGCACGGTCTACCCCGGCGTCCATGTCGTCGGCGGCGAACTTCGACCACACGAGCCGCGACAGTAGCTCCGGCATACGGTCGGCGGCGGCGCGTTCGCACACCCAGCCGAGTACATCCGTTTCGCACGAACGATATTCGAACGGGCCACCGTGGGGGCGAGCCGCTTTCAGCATCGGGAGGAACTGGTAGAGCGACGGCGGTACCCAATCGTCGACGCGCGGAATCCAGCCCACGGCCTGATCGAGGAACCGCACCTCGGCGCCGGGCTCCAGGTATTCTTCGGAGAATCGGATGCCGGAACGCATGTCGAGGAGGTTGCGCACGGTGGCACCCGCGTAGCCGGAGTTCGCGAGTTCCGGAATGTAGTCGGTGAGCGCGGCTTCGGGGTCCAGCAGGCCGGCTGCGATCAAGTTTGCTGCGACGGTTCCGACGATTGACTTGCTGACCGAGAACAGCATGTGCGTCCGGCCGGGTTCGAGGTCTCCGGGGTATAGTTCGGCGCGCACGCTGCCGTTGTGGAGGACCATGAATCCGTCGGTGTAAGTGCGGTCGAGCACGGAACGGAGGGTCTCGGCGCCGACGGGGAGATCGAGGTCGAGCGGGTCGCCGTCGGCGAGCCGTAGTGGCGCCGATCCGGCAGCGACCCGCGCGGTCGGCACGACCTCCCGCATTCGGCCGAAGGTGTACCGGTTGGCCGGTGAACTCTGCCAATCCGCAAGGCTGACAATCGATGTTGCGTTATCGATCATTTCGCGGCCTCGCTGCTCTGTCCGGCGGCGACGATGACCGCCTGCTCGTGGGTGAAGCTCATCTCGGGTGTCGGCCGGCGGAATCCGCGTGTGAGCCAGACGAGGTAGACGATTCCGATTGCCAACCAGGAGATGCCGGAGATCAGTGCATGCTCGCTGAGCTGGGTGATCATGTACAGCGTGACGGCGGCGCCGACGAGTGGCAGGACCACGAAGCGGACCGCACTCAACTGCCGTGTCGCGTTGTTGCGCAAGTAATACACGATGACGCACAGGTTGACCGCGGTGAAGGCGGTGAACGCGCCGAAGTTGATGAATCCCGTGGCGGTTTCGAGTGGCATGTTCATGCCGACGAAGCACATGCCGCCCGTGACGAGCACGCAGAACACGGGCGTCCGGGTACGGCCGTCGAGCTTGCCGAACAATCGGCGAGGAAGCACGCCGTCGCGGCCCATGATGAACAGTAGACGGCTCGAGCTGAGCTGGACGGCCAGGCAGGAGGCCGATCCTGCGATGATTCCCGCGAGGTTGGTCCAATCGGCGAAGAACTGACCACCGACCTGCACCGACATCGTGTACGACGCGGCCTGCGCATCGTCGAAGATGTCGCCGGGGTGGACGAGCTGCATTACATATGCCACGGCGAAGAAGATGACGCCGCCGATCGAGACGATCCAGATGATGGCCCGCGGGATGTTTCGCGCGGCGTCCTTGGTCTCCTCGGCGAGTGTGGTTACCGCGTCGAAACCGAGAAACGAGTACGCCGCGATCGCCGCTGCCGCGGAGATGCCGGCGACCGTGCTGCTGGAGTTCCAGAACGGCTCGCTGTACGAGGCGACCGGATTGCCGACGAGGAACTTGATGCAGTACGCGAAGAAGAGCAGTACCAAGAAGGTGGAGACGGCGAGTAGCAACCGGTTGAGACGATCGGCGAGTGCGATCCCGATGACGTTGATCGCCGTCGTCAAGCCGGCGTTGATCAACATCCACAGCCAGATCGGAACCGTCGGGAACTGTGCGTTGAGCAGGATCGACTGCGCCAGCCACGCGACCATCGGCAAGAACAGGTAGTCCAACAGGATCGCCCAACCGACCAGGAACCCGGCCGCCGAGCCGAGGTTGCGGCGCGCGTAGAAGTAGGCCGAACCCGAGACCGGGTAGATGCGCGCCAGCCGTGCGTAGCTCAGTGCGGTGAGCAGCATCGCCCCGGTCGCGACCAGGAATGCCGTGGGCGCGGTGCCGGCACTGGCGACTGCGATGACGCCGAAAATGATCATGACCAGGCTCGGTGCCATATAGGACAACCCGAACGCCACCACTGACGGAAGTGTCAGTCGCGGCGTCAACTGTGGTTCGTCAGTCGCTGTCGCGACCCGCGATTCCGTCATGCGAACTCCTTGAAGTAGTGCTGTGGCGACGACCACTAAACTCTGGTGACACGATGTTGTCAACGCTGTTGACAACTTTGTGGGTAGCGCGATGCGCGGGTGCTGTATTGCTACGGTGGATCGGTCGAGGGATCGAGGGGAGCAGGATGGCGAAGGACACCGCCCGCGCCACGCCGCCGGAGCGGACGACGCGGCGTGAACGCAAGGGGCTGCAGCAGGAAGCCGCGGTGAAGGCCGCGTTCGAACTCGCTCAGCGTGACGGCGCCGCGGGGCTGACGATGCGTCGCCTCGGCGAGGAGCTGAAGGTCGATGCGACGACTCTGTACCGGCTGTTCCGCGACAAGGACGAGTTGCTGCTGGCCGTCTACGACCATGCGACCGCCGTCGAGCTCGAGGAGATCGGGGAGGTGCCCGACAGTGAGCACTGGCAGGACACGTTGCGGCGCATCGCCGATCGGATCTGGGCGACCGCGGTCCGCTCTCCTGCCATCGCGGCGCTGACGTTCGCCCGCACGACGGGCGGTCCGGCAGAGCGCCGAATGGTCGAGCTGATCCTCGAGACGTTCGCGCGGTCGGGTCTGTCACGCGAAGCCACGGTCCGGTACTACCGGGCATTCGCCGACTCCGTGCTCGGGCTCGCCGGGCAGGTCGCCGTACTCGCTACCCTCGACCCCGAGATCCAGGCGAAGGATGCCGCGTCATGGACGCGCATCTACGCCCATCTTCCTGACGGCGAGTATCCGACGGCCCGCGCCCACATCACGGAGCTGACCAGCATCGATCGTCGGACGATCTACGATCTGGTGGTCGAAGCCGTGCTGGCGGCCGCCGAGCGCGAAAGCGTCGAGTCGGTCTAGCTATTCGTGAGCGGGCTCGAACAAAACCGTTCGTGCCGGACGCATGAGCATGGCGACGGTGGTGTCGCTGAGCACCTCACCCCATCCGCCCACGCTGCACGCCGATCGCGCATCGAGGTTGACGCACGCGGCACGCGGTTCTCCGGCGAGCGCGGGTACCCAAAGGACGGTCGCCTGATCTCATTGTGCCCGGACCACGCATGAGATGCCGCGGGCAGACGAATCGGTTTCGCCCGGTGGACCGCCGTTTTGCGGGTGCTCGAACGCTAGGATCGTTTGACACAAACAGTGGACATGAACCATGCAGTTCGCGGTCGCGGACACGGTTTCCTCGGGAGAGACGGGCAATGGCGGACGAGCAGCGCAAGGCGGTCGGTGTCTTGTCGCGCGCGTTCGCCATCATCGATGCTGTCGAATTGCGACCGATGATTACCAGCGAGCTTGCACGCACGGTCGGCTTGTCGAAGTCGACCACCCAACGTCTCGTGGCCGATCTCGCGCACTATGGCTACCTGCGTCGAGATGCTGAGGGCCGGTATTGGCTCGGGTATCGCTTCACTGCGGCGGGTATGACAGATATCGCCCTGCCGGTCCTTCGGGAGCTGAGCGAGAGCACCGGGGAGTCCTCGCAACTGTGGGTGAGGCGCGGTGACCTGCGCTTGTGCGCTGTCAGCGTCGAGTCGTCGAACGAACTGCGGGCCACCATGCCGGTCGGCACCACATTTCCGCTGGCGGAGGGGTCGAGCGGTCACGTGCTGGCCGGCGATTTCGACAACGACCCCGCCGCGCGACGCCGCGGCTGGTGGCAGACGCTCTCCGAGCGGGTTCCCGGACTCGGCTCGGTCAGCGCACCGGTACGAGTGCACGGCGAGATCGTCGCGTCGGTGTGCGTGTCTGGCCCGCTGCATCGGCTCGGTGACGATCCCGGAGCCCGCCTCGGTTCCTCGGCAGTCGCCGCTGCTCATCGCATCGAAAAGTCTCTCCTCGACGCCTGACCCCCGGGCCGCCACTCGCGGCGGTGCGTGGGTCTCTTCTAGTCATTTCCACGCGTGCTGGTCGGCATACACCGTTGCGCTCTGTGACCCGGCGCACTATGGTTGCCCCATTATTCGGGCCAGCATGACCCACATAATGGGCCAACCAACTGTTGATCACATCGCCGACAGAAATCGGAGCATCATGAACAACACCACCACAGGTCCGCTCGACGGCATCACCGTCCTGGAGCTGGGTAACTTCATCGCAGCACCCTTCGCGACTCGGCTGCTGGCCGATTTCGGCGCCGAGGTCATCAAGATCGAGCGTCCCGACGGTGGTGACGAACTGCGCGGCTGGCGCCGCAGCAGGGGCACCACCTCGATGATGTATCGCACCATTGCCCGCAACAAACGCTCGGTGACACTCGATCTGAAGAGCACCGAGGGCCAGCAGTTGGTCCTGGACCTGGCCACCAAGGTCGATGTCGTGATCGAAAACTTTCGCCCCGGCACACTCGAGCGCTGGAACATCGGCCCCGAACAGTTGCAGGCAGCTAACCCGGACATCGTCCTGGTCCGGATCTCCGGTTACGGCCAGAACGGACCCTATGCGCAGCGCGCCGGATTCGGTGGAGTCGCTGAGGCGTTCGGCGGATTGCGGTATGTGACCGGCTATCCCGACCGTGAGCCGGTGCGTCCGGCGGCACCGCTGGGCGACACCCTCGCCGGTCTCTACGGTGCGGTCAGCGCGTTGATGATGCTTCTGGCCAGAGCTCGTAGCGGCGACCACCCCCGGCCCAAGGTCGCCGATGTCGCACTCTACGAATCGGTCTTCATGGCGATGGAGTCGCTGACCGCCGACTACGACGCCTACGAAATGGTGCGCGAGCGCACTGCCGGCAATCTGCCCGGTGTGGTGCCCAGCGGCTCCTACCCGTGTGCCGACGGCTCGGTTCTGATCGCCGGAAACGCCAGCGCGGTCTTCGCCCGGCTGATGAACGCCGTCGGCCGCCCGGACCTGGCCAATGATCCAGACCTGGTCGACGGCACCAAACGCTACCTGAGGGAAGACGATCTCGATGAGGCGATCGTGGCATGGACGACGACCCGATCCACGAAAGAAGTGGTCACCGCACTGTCCGACGCCGGTGTCCCGGCCAGCGACGTCTACGACGCTGCCCGCATCGTCTCCGACGAGCACTATCTGGCCCGCGGGATGATCCAGCCGTTCAAGGTCGACGTCGAAGGCGGCTCACCCGAGGAGGTGCGCTTCCCCGGCGTGGTACCTCAGTTCGACGGCCAGGCAACGAAAGTCGGATGGTTGGGGCCCGATCTCGGGGCCGACACTGAACCCGTGCTGAGTCGGATGCTGGGTCTGACGCCCGATCGCCTGCACACACTGCGCACCGCCGGCGTGATCTGACCCGCCGGCGTCCGCCGCGCCTCTGCCCCTGCTCCTTGGTGCAGCCGCACCTTTCCCGTCTGCCCCCGCACGGAAAGAACACGGTCCCATGGTCTATGCCATCTCCATCCTCGCCCTCGTACTGATCTTCACCATCGCCACCAAGGTGCCGATCAACATGGGCATCCTCGCCTTCGCCGGCGCCTTCCTCGTCGGCGGATGGGTCTCGGGGATCCCGATCGACGACATCGTCGACGCCTTTCCCGGCGACATCTTCCTGATCGTCGCCGGCATCACCTTGCTGTTCGCCATTGCCAAGGCCAACGGCACCATCAACATCATCGTCGAATCGGCCCTCCGACTGGTCCACGGACGACGATGGGCACTGGTGTGGATGATGTTCCTGCTTTCCGGCACGCTGATGGCGCTGGGATCACCAATGGCGGCAGGCATGCTCGCCCCCATCGCGATGCGGCTGGCCGGGAGAAAGAAGATCAACCCCCTGCTGATGGGCATGGCCATCAACCACGGCGCCCTGGGCTGCGCGTTCTCACCTATCACGATCTACGGCGCCTTCGTCAACGGATTGATCAAATCCGCCGGCTATCAGGCGAACCCACTGCTGCTGTTCATCGTTCCCTTCGCACTGAACGCCCTGTTCTTCGCCGTCCTGTTCGCCATCTACGGCCGCGACCTGCTCCACGAGCTGCCCGAGGACCGTGACGACGTCACCGGCGGCGGCGCAAGCTCACCGACCCGCCCTCACCCCAACCCCGGCGCCGTCCCCGGATCTGGCACCGCCTCCGCGACCGCCGTCCTGCCCGACGTCGACGTCGACGTCACCGGCCGCACCCCGTTCAACCGGGAACGGGCCGCGACCCTCATCGGAATCCTTCTCCTGGCAGTAGGTTCGGTGGCCTTCAACGTCGACGTCGGCGTCAGCTCGATCTGCATCAGTACTGTTCTGCTGCTGATGGCCCCGAAAAAGATGCCCCGGATCGAAGACAAGGTGGCCTGGCCGGCGGTCGTGCTGGTCTGCGGCATGCTCACATACATGACGGTGCTCAAACAAAACGGCACCCTCGACTTCCTCGGCGACGCCGCCACCCACCTCGGCTCCCCCTTGGCCGCCGCGTTGATCCTGCTGTACGCCGTCGCGATCATCTCCGCGGTCGGCTCCTCGATCGGCACCCTGGGTATCGCGCTGCCGCTGGCCGCACCCATGCTCGCCGCAGGGGAACTGGGCACGCTGGGATTCATCATCGCGCTGGCCTTCGCGTCCACAGTCGTCGACGTCAGCCCCTTCGCCACGAACGGGTCCATCGTGGTGGCCGAGGCCGACGTCAAAGACCGCCAACGGTTCCAACGCAACGTCCTCGCCTACTGCGGTCTGGTGGTGCTCATCGCCCCACTGGTGGCCTGGGCCCTGATCGTCGTTCCCACCTCACTCTGACCCGGCCACCCAGGAAAGGCATTCCCATGCGCGTCACCATCACCGATGTCGTCCTACGCGACGGTCTCCAGGACGAGGACGTTCTTGTCGCCACCGACGACAAACTCACCATCGCCGACGCGCTGGTGGCAGCCGGAATCCGGCAGATCGAAGCCGTCTCCTTCGTCTCGCCCACCCGCGTCCCGCAGATGGCCGACGCCGACACCCTCATCTCCCGGTTGCAGCCCTACCGCGCCACTACACAGGTCAGCGCATTAGCGTTGAACGCGACCGGGATTCACCGTGCTGTGGCTGCCGGAGTGGACGTCGTGCACATCGCGGCCTCGGCCAGTTCCGCGCACAGCCAACCCAACGCCGGCAAGTCCGCCGCACAGGCCCTCGAGGATCTGTCCCAGGCGGTGGCCAGCTACCCGGAGCAACGGTTCCTCGGCGGGGTTTCCACCGCGTTCGTCTGCCCGTTCGAGGGCATCATCTCACCCATGCGCCTGGTGGAGGTCGCCGAACAGTTCGCGGCCATGGGGATACGCGCCCTGGGGCTGGCCGACACCCTGGGCACCGCCACCACCGAGCACGTGCTCACCGCGGTGGGCGCCGTCCGCGAGTCACTGCCCGACATCACCATCGGACTACACCTGCACAACGCCGACGGTCAAGCGCTCACCACCGCCCTGCACGCAGCACACCACCTGGGCATCGAACACTTCGACAGCGCGGTCGGCGGATACGGTGGGTGCCCGTTTGCGCCGGGCGCACACGGCAACCTCGCCACCGAGGAACTGGTCGCGCACTTCCACAGCCACGATGTCGACACCGGCATCGATCTGAACCAGCTCACCGCCGCAGCATCGACGGTCAAGCGCATCATCGCCGATTCACCGCAGCTGTCGAAGTAACGATCGGCTGGATCGGTTATTAATTGGCAAGCGCCTACGACCCCCGTAGCCCAATGGGATGAACGCGAGCGGTGTGGATGCGCGGCGTGTGGGTAGTGCATCGCGGTGGGAGTCGGAGTCGATCCGCCCGACACCCCACCGCCTACCTGCGCGACGTTCGACTCGACCGGGTACACCGCGGCGCACGCATCTCGGTAACCGGCCGTGGTCTCGTCGAACATCATGGCCGCTAGACTCGACCGGTGGACATCCGGGACGCCGAGTACCTCGTCGCCGTGGCCGATCACGGCAGCATCACCGAGGCCGCGCGGGCGCTGTTCATCGCGCAGCCCTCGCTGTCGCAGGCGATCCGCACTCTCGAGCGCGATCTGGGTGTCGAACTGTTCGATCGTGGAGGACGGAAGCTGCGGATCACCCCGGCGGGCACATCGTTCGCGCATGCGGCGCGGCAGGTCCTCGCCGATGTGGAGCGGGCGCGGGCCGTCGTGCACGACGTCGCGGAACTGCGGTCCGGCACGCTCACGATCGCTGTTCTCAATTCGCTTGCCGCCGATCCGCTTCCGCGCATCGTCGGCCGGTTTCATCGGCAGTTCCCGCGCGTGGTCCTGGCCACGGTGTCGGCGGACGTTCCCGACGGCGTGGGCCGCGCGGTCCGGTCGGGAGAGTGCGACCTCGGGCTCACCGAACTGCTCGTCGACCACCAGGGTCTCGAGTTCCGGATGGTGGGGGAACAGGAGATCGTGCTCGCACTCCACGCCGATCTGGCGATCGAATTACCCGATCCGGTGCCCGTCGAACTGCTTGCCGACATTCCGATGATCGTCGAGATCGGGTCGCGTCCACGACTGCCGGTGAACAACATCGCCGTCGAGTGTGCGCATCGTCAGTCGATGTGGGAACTGGTTGTGCAGGGCGCGGGGGCGACCCTGCTCCCGAGGCGCGTCGCCGAGCAGGAACTGCCGGGGGTCGTGGTGCGCTCGCTCGCACCGCCGGAGGTGCGCACCATCGGTCTCGTCCATCGACCGGATCCGCTTCCGCCCGCGGCGGCGGCGTTCATCGCCGCACTCGACGACGCTCACGGCGCGAGTGTGTCGAGGAATGCCCGTCCGGCCGGAGACAGCCGGGCCTCGTCGTAGATCACCCCGTACGCGGCGGTGATCGGCGGGTCGAGGGTGCAGATCCGGGCTCCCCCGACCGCGGCCCGTTCCGCAAGGGTGCGTTCCATGAACGACATTCCCACACCCTCGACGACGAACGCGCTGACGGCTTCCCGCTGCTCGACGACGGCCGACATGACCGTCCGGCTCCCTGCGGCCTGCAGTGCCTTCTCGATGACGGTGCGCGACGACGACTCCTTGGGCAGCCCCACCACGGGAATATCCGGAAGATCGTGGAGGGGGAAGGGGTCCCGCCAGGCGATTTCGGCGTCCCGCGGAACCACCAGCCAGTACTCGTGAATTCCGAGGGCACGCGTCGTCAATCCGGCTGCAGCGAAGGGGAAATGACTGAAGGCGATCTCGCAGTGCCCGTCTCGGATCAGCGACGCGATGACGTCGACCGGTCGCAGGTCGGCGAGCCGGACGACCACGCCGGGATACTGCTTGCGGAAGGACCCGATCAGTTCCGTGACAGGGCCTTCCGCCACGTGCGCCGACGCGCAGATGTCGAGTCGGCCGCGCGGCAGTCCCGAGACGTCGACGAGCGAGCTCTCGGCGGCCACCAGGTCTCGCACGATTTTCCGCGCCGGACCGACGAATGCCTTTCCCGCCGCACTGAGCACCAGGCCGCGGCCGACGCGGTGGAACAGTTCGACACCGAGATCACGCTCGAGATTGCGCAGCCCCTTCGACAACGACGGCTTGGTGACGCCCAGGGCCTCGGCCGCGAGCGCGAGGCCGTCGTTGTCGACGGTGGCGAGAAAGTACTCGACGTGTCGCGACTCCACCAGTGCAGACTACTGCGTACGACGCGTCGATCCGCCGGTTGTCAGATGTGACGTCCGCCGGTGACTTCGAGAACGGTGCCGGTCATGTAGCTGGACAGATCGGACGCGAGGAACAGCGCGACGTTCGCGATCTCCTCGGGCTCGGCACCGCGGCCCATCGGGACCTCCTTGAGCTTCGCCTCGATGATGTCGGCGCGCAGGGCGCGGATCATGTCGGTGTTCACCACGCCGGGCTGGATCGCGTTGACCCGCACACCGAGGTGGGCGACCTCCTTCGCGGCCGCCTTGGTCAGGCCCACCATGCCGGCCTTCGCGGCGCTGTAGTTGGTCTGCCCGACCATGCCGACCTTGCCCGAGATCGACGAGATGTTCACGATCGAACCCTTGCCGGCCTCCCGCATCGCGATCGATGCGATCTGGGTGCCCAGCCACGCGCCCTGCAGGTGCACGTCGATGACGGAGCGGAAATCGGCGAGCGACATCTTGCGCATCGTCGCGTCGCGGGTGATGCCGGCGTTGTTGACCCACACGTCCATCGCACCGAACGCGTCGAGCGCCGTCTTTCCCAGGTTCTGCATCTGATCCGGATCGGTCACGTCGCAGGCGACGGCGACGGCCTGGAAGCCGTCGGCCTCCAGCTTTCCGGCGGCGGCCTTGACGTTCTCGGCGTGCATGTCGCCGAGGACGACCGACGCGCCCTCACTCGCGAACTTCCGGGCCATCTCGAAACCGATGCCCTGGGCTGCGCCCGTGACGACGGCGACCCGTCCCTCGAGAAGTGTCATTGATTCTTCCTTCCTCAGTTGTACGAACGCAGCAGCCCGCGGCTGATGATCTGCTTCTGAATGTCGCTGGTGCCCTCGCCGATGAGGAGGAACGGTGCCTCCCGCATGAGGCGTTCGATCTCGTATTCCTTGGAATAGCCGTAACCGCCGTGGATCCGGAAGCTGTCCTGCGTCACCTCCGAGCAGAACTCGCTCGCGAGGTACTTGGCCATCCCGGCCGCGACGTCGTTGCGCTCCCCGGAGTCCTTGAGCCGCGCCGCATTCACCATCATCAGGTGTGCCGCCTCGACCTTGGTCGCCATCTCCGCGATCCGGAAGGCGATCGCCTGGTGTTCGGCGATCGGCGAGCCGAACGTCTCCCGCGTCTTCGCATACTTCACGCCGAGTTCGAACGCGCGCTGGGCGATCCCGCAGGCGCGGGCGGCGACGTTGACGCGGCCGACCTCGACGCCGTCCATCATCTGCCGGAAGCCGCGGCCCGGGTCGCCGCCGAGGATCGTGTCTGCCGCGGCCCGGTAGCCGCTGAACACCATCTCGGTGGTGTCGATGCCCTTGTAGCCCATCTTGTCGAGCTTTCCGGGGATCGTCAGCCCGGGCAGCACCTCGCCGAACCCGGCGGGCTTCTCGATGAGGAACGCGGTGAGGTTGTCGTGGGGCTTCGCCGCCCCCTCCTCGGTGCGGACCAGCACCGCCACCAGCGTCGACGACCCGCCGTTGGTGAGCCACATCTTCTGGCCGTCGATCACGTAGTTGCCGTCCGCTGCCCGGGCCGCCTTGGTCCGGATGGCGGCGACGTCGGAACCCAGTTCGGGCTCGGACATCGAGAACGCGCCGCGCAGTTCACCGGTCGCCATGCGCGGCAGGTAGTGGGCCTTCTGCTCGGGTGTGCCGTGATTGGCGATCATGTGCGCCACGATGAAATGGGTGTTGATCACCCCGGACACGCTCATCCAGCCCCGCGCGATCTCCTCGACGCACAGTGCGTAGGTGAGGAGGGATTCCCCGATTCCGCCGTACTCCTCGGGGATCGTGAGCCCGAACAGGCCCATCTCCTTCATCTGCTCGACGATGGCCGTCGGGTACGTGTCGGAATGTTCGAGCTCCTGCGCCTGCGGAATGATCGCCTTGTTCGCGAACTCTCGTACCGCTGCGATGATCTCGCCCTGGGTATCCGTGAGCCCGGCGGTCTGCGCCAGTCGTGTCATCGTTCCACCTGTCCCGTATCCATCAATTCTCCGTACTCTGCTCGGCGTGCACGTCGTTCAGGCGGTCGCGCAACGCGGACCGCAGGACCGCACCCCGCGGAGACAGAGGCAACTCGTCGACGAAAACCACCTCGCGCACCTTCTTGTACGGCGGCACCGTGGCCGCCACGAACTCGATCAGTTCCTCGGCGGTGATGCGCGCCGTGGTTTCTGCCACCACGAACGCGACAGGCATCTCCCCGACCCCGGGAACGGAGCGGCCGACCACCACGACGTCGAGAATCCCTCGTCGTGACAGCAACAGCTGTTCCAGTTCGTGCGGATCGACGGTGTAGCCCTTGTAGAGGAGTGCGTCCTCGGGTCTGCCAACCATGTCGAATATCGAGTTCCATCTCGCCGGGAAATTTCATTGTTCGCGAATATGCCCGGACAATTCCTCCGGACACTGACACCTATTGAAGTGCCTCGGACCGCCGTGGTCAAAGACGCTGAAGGAAACCGACAGTTGCCCTCTTCCTATGGGTCGTAAATGCCGTCTGCGCTGCGAGTTCTCGTCCGCGGCGCTCGCTTGACAGCGAGGCCGGGTTGCTGGATATTCACCTTCATGGCTGAACGTGAAGTGAGTGACGACGACTTCAAGGACATTCTCGCGCAGACGAGAACCTTTATTCAGAAGGAAGTAATTCCCCGGGAAAATGAAATCGCGGAAAAGGATCTGATTCCGGACGACATTCGCCGCAAGGCGGCGGAGATGGGTCTGTTCGGGTACGCCATCCCGCAGCAGTGGGGCGGGCTCGGTCTCGACCTCACGCAGGACGTGGAACTGGCCATGGAGTTCGGGTACACGAGCCTGGCGTTGCGGTCGATGTTCGGCACCAACAACGGGATCGCCGGCCAGGTGCTGGTGAATTTCGGTACGGACGAACAGAAGTCGGAATGGCTCGAGCGCATCGCGTCCGGTGACGTGGTCGCGTCGTTCGCGCTGACCGAGCCGGAGGCCGGGTCGAACCCGGCGGGACTTACCACCCGCGCCGTCCTGAAGGACGGCAAGTGGACGATCAACGGCACCAAGCGGTTCATCACCAACGCACCGTTGGCCGATCTGTTCGTGGTCTTCGCCCGCACCCGACCCGCCGACGAGACCGGCACCGGCATCGCGGTGTTCCTCGTTCCCGCCGATACCGCCGGTGTCGTGGTCGGGCCGAAGGACAAGAAGATGGGCCAGGAAGGTGCCTGGACCGCGGAGGTCGCGTTCGACGACGTCACCGTCCCCGAATCCGCCCTGGTCGGCGGCAGCGAAGAGGCCGGCTACCGCGCCGCCATGACGTCGCTCGCCCGGGGTCGCGTGCACATCGCCGCCCTCGCCGTCGGCAGCGCTCAGCGGGCGCTCGACGAGTCGGTCGCCTTCGCGGCGGTCACGAAGCAGGGCGGCACCCCGATCGGTGACTTCCAACTGGTGCAGGCCATGCTCGCCGACCAGCAGGTGGGCGTGTCCGCGGGCCGCGCGCTGGTCCGGGACGCGGCGCAGAAGTACGTCAGCGGTGAGGACCGTCGTATCGCCCCGTCCGTGGCGAAGCTGTACTGCACGGAGATGGCCGGCAAGGTCGCCGACCTCGCGGTGCAGGTCCACGGCGGCACCGGGTACATGAGAGACGTTCCGGTGGAACGGATCTACCGCGAGGTCCGCCTCCTGCGCCTGTACGAGGGCACCAGCGAGATCCAGCGTCTCATCATCGGCGGCGGACTCGTCCGCGAAGCGAAGAAAGCACTCTGAACCCATGTACGAAGCAGTGATCTGTGAACCCGTCCGCACCCCCGTCGGGGGATTCGGCGGCGTATACCGCGACGTCCCCGTCACCACCCTCGCCTCGACGGTGTTGAAGGGCCTGATCGAGCGGACGTCGATCACGTCCGAGGACATCGACGACGTCATCTTCGGTCAGGGCTACGCCAACGGCGAGGCGGCGGCCATCGGCCGGATCGCTGCGCTGGACGCCGGCCTCGACGTCACCGTGCCCGGCATCCAGCTCGACCGCCGCTGCGGCTCCGGGCTGCAGGCGGTGATCTACGCGGCCATGCAGGTGCAGACCGGGATGAGCGATCTGGTGATCGCGGGCGGCGCCGAGTCGATGAGCCAGACCGAGTTCTACAGCACCGGAATGCGTTGGGGCGTCAAGGGTGCGTCGGTGGAATTCCACGACCGATTGGCCAAGCCCCGCACCAACTCCGGCGGTGTGAACTTCCCCGTCGAGGGCGGCATGATCGAGACCGCGGAGAACCTGCGCCGCGAGTACTCGATCAGCCGCGAGGAGCAGGACGCGTACGCCGCCGAATCCCACGCGCGTGCGATCCGCGCCCAGGAGGGCGGCCTGTTCGACGCCGAGACGATCCCGGTGACGGTGGCGGGCAGGCGCGGTAAGTCCGACGTCGTCGTCACCACCGACGAGCAACCGCGCCGTGATGTCACGGCGGAGTCGTTGTCGGCGTTGCGACCCATCCGGTCGCGCGTCGACCCGGAGGCGACCGTGACCGCGGGCAACGCGTGCGGCCAGAACGACGCGGCCGCTGCCGCGATCGTGACCACCCCCGAGAACGCGGAACGTCTGGGCCTGCGCCCGTTCGCCCGGCTCGTGAGCTGGGGCGTCGCCGGAGTGGAGCCGAACCGGATGGGCATCGGCCCGGTCCCGGCCGTGGACAAGGCCCTCACCCGGGCGAAGCTCACCCTCAACGACATCGATCTCCTCGAGATCAACGAGGCGTTCGCAGCGCAGGTGCTGGCGTGCGCGCGGGAGTGGAAGTTCGACGAGTCCGACATGCGAGACCGGTTCAACGTCAACGGATCCGGCATCTCCCTCGGTCACCCCGTCGGCGCCACCGGCGGTCGTATCCTGGCCAACCTGCTCCGTGAACTCGACCGCCGCCAGGCCCGCTACGGCATCGAGACGATGTGCATCGGCGGTGGGCAGGGCATCGCGGCCGTGTTCGAGAACGTCAACATCTAGCCGTTTCCACTTCCGCCCGTTACCGGACCGACCCGAAAAGAGTGTCATGCGCGTATTCCAGGGAATCGACGACGTCGAATCCGCAGTCGGCGAACATCTCGGCCACAGCGACTGGCTCGAGATCACGCAGGAACGCGTGAACGTGTTCGCCGACGCCACCGGCGACCACCAGTGGATCCACGTCGATCCCGAGCGTGCCGCCGAGGGCCCGTTCGGCGCCCCCATCGCCCACGGCTACCTCACGCTGTCGCTGCTGCCGAAGCTCGGCGCCGACCTCATGCGCGTCGACGGTGTGAAGCTGGTGATCAACTACGGTCTCAACAAGGTTCGCTTCCCCCAGCCGGTGAAGGTCGGGGCGAAGGTGCGGGCCGGTGGCGAGATCGTGTCGTTCGAGCACACGAAGCAGGGCGCGCAAGTGGTCGTCAAGTACGCCATCGAGATCGAGGGTGCGGACAAGCCGGCGTGCGTCGCCGAAACCGTCCGCGTCCTGGTTCCCTGAGACTCGAGGAAATAACACATGCGAAGAGCAGCACTGGTCGCCCCGGTCCGCACCGCGGTCGGCCGCTTCGGCGGAGCACTGCGCGACGTCCCGGCAGAGACGTTGGCCGCCAGCGTGATCAAGGAGACCGTGGCGCGGTCCGGGATCGACCCGATCCTCATCGAGGACGTCGTGATGGGGCAGTCGTACGCCAACTCCGAGGCCCCGTGCATCGGCCGGTGGGCGGCTCTCGAGGCGGGACTACCGATCAGCGTCGCCGGACTGCAGACCGACCGTCGCTGCGGCACCGGACTTCAGGCCCTCGTGACCGCGTCGATGATGGTGCAGACCGGCGCGGCCGACGTCGTGCTCGCCGGTGGCGTCGAGTCGATGAGCAACATCGAGCACTACACGACCGGTGCCCGCTGGGGGACGCGCGCCGGATCGCTCAACCTGTACGACCGCCTCGACCGCGGTCGGGAACGCTCCCAGCCGGAGTGGCGGTTCGGGAAGATCAGCGGAATGATCGAGACCGCCGAGAACGTTGCCGCACGGTGCGGAATCGGCCGTGAGGAGTCGGACGCGTTCGCGGCCGAGAGCCACGCCAAGGCCCACGCCGCTTGGGAGGCAGGAAAATTCAACGACGAGGTGATCGAGGTGAAGATCACCGACCGGAAGGGCAACGTTTCCGTCGTGGCGCGGGACGAGGGTATTCGCCCGGAGACCACGCCCGAGACCCTGTCGCGGCTGCGCAGTGCACTCAAAGACGGTGTCGTCACCGCGGGTAACGCGTCCCAGCAGAACGATGCGGCGTCGTCGATGCTCGTCGTCGCCGAGGACCAACTCGACGAACTCGGGCTCGAGCCGATGGGTTTCCTCACCGGGTGGTCCGCCGCCGGGTGCGAACCGGCGCTGATGGGGCTCGGACCGGTCGCGGCCACGTCCAAGCTGTTCAGCAGGACGGGTGCGAGCTTCGACGACTTCACGCTGATCGAGCTGAACGAGGCCTTCGCGTGCCAGGTGCTCGGGGTCCTGAAGGAATGGGGATTCGACGACCGGGACCGCCTCAACGTCAACGGGTCCGGGATCTCGCTCGGGCACCCCATCGGTGCAACCGGCGCGCGGATGACAACCACCGCACTGCATGAATTGCGGCGGCGTGGCGGCGGCAAGGCGCTTCTCACGATGTGCATCGGTGGCGGGCAGGGAATGGCCGCCATCGTCGAAGGGGTCTAGAGGCGACTGGAATGGCGCTCCGCCGGCTCCGACATCGGGGTCGGCGGACGCGACATCACATGATTGACCAGGAGTGCGACGAAGACGACCGCGCACCCGATGGCACCGACGGCGAGAGCGAGCTTGATTCCGTCTTCGGTGGGAAGTAGGTCCGGTGCCAGGTTCGCGGCGAGCACCGCACCCGCGGTGGCGCTGCCGAACGAACCGCCGACGGTGCGCAGCACCTGGTTGAAGCTCACGGCGCTGCCGAGTTCGGTGTCGGCGACGCTGCGGGCGATCAGGGCCGGCATCGCCGCGTACGTCATGCCCATCCCGGCCCCGAACCCCAACATCCCGATCAGGATTTCCCACAGCGCGTTGTGGGCGACCCAGAGGAGCACGCTCGAGGCCGTCACGAGGCCTGCACCGACGAGCAACAGGGTCCTCATGCGGATCCGGTGCGAGACCGCGCGGACGAGTCGGTTCGCGCCGAAACTTGCCACCGAGAGGGGAAGCATCACGAATCCGGCCCAGAACAGGGGCAACCCGATGCCGTATCCGGTGGAGGCGGGCGCCTGGGCGATGAGGCTGCCGATCGAGAGTCCGATGTACATCGCGGCGCCGAGGCCGATCGCGGTGCTGTTCGCGACCAGCACGTCACCGTTGCGCAGTACCCGCAGGTTGATCAGCGGGTACGGGGTGCGCAGTTCGACGAGCGACCACGCCGTCAGCAGTGTCGCCGCACCGGCGAAGAAGCCGATGGTCCACGGCGAGCCCCAGCCCCACCGGGAGCCTTCGCTGACGGCGACGAGCAGGGACGCGAGTCCGAGACCGACCAGCAGTGCGCCCGGGACGTCGAGTGTGTTGCATGGTGCCTGCTCGTCGGGGCCCGCGGGAACGACACGCCAGACGACGAGGATGGTGGTGATCAGGAACAGTGCCGCGAACCAGAAAGCGAAACGGAACCCGAGAAGGTCGGCGAGGATGCCGGTCAGGGGGTATCCGAGTCCCAGGCCGGTCGTCACCGTCACCGACAGGCTGGAGATGCCGATCCGGGCCTGGTTGTCGGGGAGATAGCGGCGGGCGAGAGCGATTGTCACCGGAACGATTCCGTAGGTGAGTCCCTGCAACGCGCGTCCGATCAGGAACACGGTGAAGTTGGGAGCGGCCGCGGCGACGATCGAACCGACGAGGATCGTGGTCAGGGAGCACAGGAGCAGGCGCTTCTTGTGGGGCCCGTCGCTGAGCCGGCCCATGATCGGTGTTGCCACCGCCCCGACCAGGAGGTTGACGGTGAGCATCCATTGGCCGGTGCTCACCTCGACGTGCATGTCGTGGGAGATCGTGGGCACCAGGAGCATGCCGAGTGAGCTGACGATCGCGGTGGTCAGGGCGGCATACGCCAGGGCCGGGAGTAACCGGGGGTGTGTCGTGGACTCAGTAGCCGGGGGCATCGTCCACCAACTTGCGCAGAATCGGGACGACCGAGTCGAGAGTCTTCTTCTCGTCGGCCGTCAGCCGCTCCGCGATGGCGTGTTCCAGCCAATCCAGGCCTTGCGACCGCTCCTGCGCCAGCCTCTCCCGGCCGGCATCGGTGAGCTCGATCCAGATCCGGCGTCGATCCTGCTCGTCGGGTGTGCGCTCGACCAGACCGAGATTTTCGAGTTCGCGCACGGCCGTGGCGATCGCCTGGGGGCTGATCCTCTCGGCCGCCGCGAGGGTCGAGGCAGACGTTCGTCCGTGCTTCGACAGGTATGCGAGCACGCCGATCTTGCCGACGGAGATCGTCCTGCCGGTGGTGAGCTGACGCCAGATCGGGCGCAGCGCTTCCCGCAGGACCTGCGCGGTGGCCTGTTCGGTGATCATGAGCAAAGCGTACAACCAAATTGATCAACCTAATTGACTAAATGGTGAGACTCACACCTGGCACGGCCAGGATCGCCCGCACCGATCACCGTCAGCGATATCCTCAGAAGGACGCCATCGAGAGGTGAGTCCACGGTTGTATCCGCGCTGGTCGTGCCGTCGGGGCCAGTGCGCGGAACCACGAGCCGACGGAGTGAGTAGACCGTCCGATGGGTGAAGGTGATCCGCTCGACACTCAGCGGTACCCGCCGTCACCGGCGGCGGAGCTGGCAGGCACCGGCTTCGACGAGGTCCAGGAGATCGGCCGCGGCGGTTTCGGTGTGGTCTACCGCTGCACCCAGAACGACCTGGACCGCACGGTGGCGGTGAAGGTGCTCACCGTGGAACTCGACGACGAGAACCGGGCCCGATTCTTCAGGGAGCAGCGGGCGATGGGGCGGCTGACCGGGCATCCGAACATCGTCAACATTCTGCAGGTCGGTGCCACCGACAGCGGACTTCCGTACATCGTGATGCCCTTTCACCCGCAGGATTCGCTGGAGGCCCTGGTCCGGACGGACGGTCCGCTGCCACTCGATCAGGTTCTGCGGTTGGGGGTGAAGATGGCCGGTGCGGTGGAGTCGGCGCACCGGCTCGGCATCCTCCATCGCGACATCAAACCCGCGAACATTCTGCTCACTGATTACGGCGAGCCGGAGTTGGCCGACTTCGGCATCGCGCACATCAGCGGCGGCTTCGAGACCGCCACCGGCGCCGTCACCGGGTCGCCGGCCTACACCGCGCCGGAGGTGCTCGCGGGTAACCCCCCGAGCCCGGCCGCCGACGTCTACGGTCTCGGTGCCACCCTGTTCAGCGCCCTCACCGGCCATGCCGCGTTCGAACGCCGCAGCGGTGAGCAGGTGGTCGCCCAGTTCTTGCGGATCACCACGCAGGAGGTGCCCGACCTGCGCGAGCACGGAATCCCGGACGATGTGTCCGACGCGATCGCCCGGGCGATGTCACGCGAGCCCGGTGCGCGCCCGGCCACCGCCGCCGACTTCGGGGAGGAACTGCGAGGTCTGCAGCGCGGTCATGGCTTTCCTGTCGACGAGATGGCGCTGCGCGTGGAACCCGATGCGCGGGGGAACGGGGAGCAACCGACCTCGCGCGGCGGACGATTGTCGCAGCCTCCCTCCACGCTGGGCGCGACGGGAAGTCTCCCCCTGGAACTGACGAGTTTCGTTGGCCGCCGACACGAGCTCACCGAGGCGAAGAACCTGCTGACCGGGTCGCGGCTGGTGACGTTGACCGGGATCGGCGGTGTCGGCAAGACCCGGCTGGCGATGCGGATCGCGTCCGCTGTGCGGCGCGAGTACTCCGACGGTGTGCGCCTGGTCGAGTTGGGTGAACTGCGCGACGGGTCGTCGCTGGTCGATGCGGTGGCCGCCGCCGTGGGGGTACGGGACCACTCGGCTCGGCCGTTGCGCGAGGTCCTACTGGCGCACCTGGCGGTACAGGAACTGCTTTTGGTTCTCGACAATTGCGAGCAGGTGGTGGATGCGGTCGCCGAACTCGCCGGCCCCCTGCTGCGGGTGTGTCCGCGGTTGCGGATTCTGGCTACCAGCCGCGAACCGCTCGGTATCGGTGGGGAGGCGGTGCTGCGGGTCCCCCCGCTGGCTGTCCCGGATCCCGAGCGGAAACCCTCGCTGCGGGGTTTGCCCAAATACGATGCGGTGTCGTTGTTCGTCGAACGCGCCGCTGCCGCGGTTCCGGGGTTCGCGCTCACCGAGGACAACTTGGCGGCGGTGGCGGGGATCTGTCACCGGCTCGACGGGTTGCCGCTGCCGATCGAATTGGCGGCGGCGCGCTTGCGGGCGATGTCGCCCGAGCAGATCCTGGGCCGGCTGACCGACCGCTACGCCCTGCTGACCCGTGGCAGCCGGGGTGCGCCGACGCGGCAGCAGACGCTGCGGTTGTGTATCGATTGGAGTTTCGAGTTGTGCACCGCCGGTGAGCAACTGGTGTGGGGTCGGGTGGCGGTCTTCGCGGGAAGCTTCGAACTCGATGCCGCGGAGCAGGTGTGTGGCGCGGGCCTGGCACCGGACGAGTTGCTGGATACGCTGACGTCTTTGGTGGAGAAATCGATCCTGATCCGGGAGGAGCACGGGTCGGTGGTGCGCTTCCGGATGCTCGAGACTCTCCGCGAGTACGGTTACGAGAAACTCGAACAGACCGGTGAGGCTGTGGCGTTGCGTCGCCGGCACCGGGACTGGTACGAGGCGTTGACGCTGGATGCGGAGTCCGAGTGGATCAGCGCACGCCAACTCGACTGGATCGTCCGGCTGAAGCGGGAACACGCGAATCTGCGGGAGGCCCTCGAATTCAGCATCGACGACGACCCCGCCGCCGGCCTGCGCATCGCCGTGGCGCTATTCCTGTTCTGGAGCTCCCAGGGCCTCTACAACGAAGGGCGACGGTGGTACGACCAGCTGCTCGCCCGCCAGAGCGGCCCCCCCACCTTGGATTCGATCAAGGGGCTCTACAGCCACAGCGTAATGGCTTTCGCTCAAGGCGACCTCCAGGCCGCGACAGCGCTCGTCGAGGAGGCGCGGACTCTCACAGCCGACACGAGTGACCCCCTACTGCGCGCCTACGTCGACTGCGCCGACGGCATGCTGGCCCTCTACAGCGGTGATCTCGTGCGAGCGTGCTCGCAACTGGACATCGCGCTCGCCGAGTTCACCGAACGCGGAGATCGAATGCTCCAAGTAGCCATCCTGTACCCGTTAGGTCTGGCCCATGGACTGTCCGGCCGGACGGACCAGGCGATCGAATGCCACGAACGTGCGCTCGCGATCACGGAAACGCACGGCGAGACGATGTATCGATCGCATTCGCTGTGGGCCTTGGGAATTGCCGTGTGGCAGCAGGGTGATGCACATCGTTCGGTGCAACTTATCGAACAATCACTGGAGCTGACCAAGAAGGTGCGTAGCCCCCGCGTCGCTGCAGCCTGCCTCGAGGCGCTGGCGTGGATCAGCTTCGAGCAACACGACGCGCTCCGGGCCGCAGTGCTGATGGGAGCTGCGGACGGGATGGCGCGGTCGATCGGCAGTACTGCGGTCATCCATTCCAATCTGATTCGCTACCAACAGGAATATGCAGAGAAGGCCCGGCAGGAACTCGGGGACACACCATTCGGAGCGGCCCACCGCAAGGGTGAACAGCTCGGCTTCGACGCGGCGATCGCCTACGCCCTCCACGAGCAACAGGCCGGTACGCACAGGCCCCACGCCGACGCGTCGACGCGACTGACCAAGCGGGAACGCCAAGTCGCCGCCCTGATCGCCGAAGGCCTCACCAATCAGGCCATCGCGGACCGCCTGGTGATCTCACCCCGCACCGCGCAAGGGCATGTGGAGCACATCCTGGCCAAACTGGGCTTCACTTCCCGCACACAGGTCGCGGCCTGGGTCGTGGAGCGGGGGCACGATTAGGTCATCAGTTCTCGCGGGGAGTCACCGAGGAAGCCATTTCCACGGCTTGTCCCAGTGCCCGGGTGGCGGCACGAACGGAAGCTGTCCCAGCTGGCCCGGCGGTGGGATGAACGGCAGCTGCCCCAGCTGTCCGGGCGGTGGAACCACGTCGGGTACCGAGACACCGGGAATCGGCGGTGGCCATGGATCAGCATTCGCCGTGCCGGTGCCGAGCCCCAGTGCGCCGAAGCCCAGCGCACCGGCGATCACGGCTCCCGCCACGGTCTTCTTCGAACTCATCGTGAACTCCTTCTGCGGCTGCTCCACCTCGTTCCGTGGGGCGAGCGGCGTGCCGGTTGCAACCTTCTATTGTCCGCACTTCTGAGGGCGCTGTCGCTTGCCCGGGGCGGAAGTTCCGGTGCACTCACGCTCAGCGCGCACCAGATCCACCTGTCCGAACCCGCTCGGTGGACGGACGGCGCGGCTTACGATTGAGACTCAAGCCCTGCGGCTCATTCCCTCTGGTCGCGCGCCCAGCCGAGTACATCCCACGGAATCCGACAGCCGGTCTCGCCAAGAGAGCGTGCAGCCGGTGCGTCGAGTATCGGAGGGATGCAATGAGTGCAACACCCACTTTGAAGAAGGCGCTGAGCCAGCGGCAGCTGACGATGATTGCGATCGGCGGGGTGATCGGCGCAGGCCTGTTTGTCGGCTCGGGCGTCGTCATCGGTGACACCGGGCCGGGGGCCTTCATTACCTACGCGCTTGCCGGGGTCCTGATCATCATGGTCATGCGGATGCTGGCCGAGATGGCGGTCGCCAATCCGTCGACCGGGTCGTTCGCCGATTATGCCCGCGCCGCGTTGGGCAACTGGGCCGGCTTCTCCGTCGGCTGGTTGTACTGGTACTTCTGGGTGATCGTCGTCGGTTTCGAGGCGATCGCCGGCGCGACGATCATCCAGTACTGGATCGACATCCCGCTGTGGTTGTCGGCGTTGGTTCTGATGATCCTGATGACCGCGACGAATCTGTTCTCCGTGTCGTCGTTCGGCGAGTTCGAATTCTGGTTCGCCGGCATCAAGGTGGCCGCGATCGTGGTGTTCATCGGGCTGGGCACTCTGTTCGTTCTCGGGGTGTGGCCGAACAAGTCGCTCGACTTCTCGAACCTGTGGAGCCATGACGGGTTCCTGCCGTTCGGCGCCATGGCCATCACCGTCGGTGTGGTCACGGTGATCTTCTCCATGGTCGGGGCCGAAATCGCGACGATCGCCGCCGCGGAATCGGCGGACCCGGAGCGTGCGGTGACCAAGGCCGCGAACTCGGTGATCGTGCGGATCGCAGTGTTCTTCGTCGGCTCGACGTTCCTACTGGCGACGATCCTGCCGTGGAACGACGAGGCGGCAGCGGCGTCCCCCTTCGTCGCCGCGTTCACCGAAATGGGGATCCCGTACGCCGACCACATCATGAACGCCGTGGTGTTGACGGCCGTGTTGAGCTGTCTCAACTCGGGCATGTATACCGCGTCCCGCATGTTGTTCGTCCTCGCTGCGCGTCGGGAAGCACCCGCGCAGCTGGTCAGGGTGACCCGTCGAGGGGTGCCGGCTACCGCGATCCTCGCCTCCTCGGTCGTCGGTTTTCTGTGTGTCATCGCCGCGGCAATCTCACCGGACACCGTCTTCGCGTTCCTGCTGAACTCCAGCGGTGCGGTCATCCTGTTCGTGTACCTGCTCATCGCCGTATCCCAGATCGTGCTGCGGTACCGCACGCCGGACTCGGAGCTACGGGTCAAGATGTGGTTGTTCCCGGTGTTGTCGATCATCACCGCGGCCGCGATCGTGGCGATCCTGGTGCAGATGTATCTGCAGGACGATGTGCGGTCGCAACTGGTGCTGAGCCTGCTGTCGTGGGCAGTCGTCATCGTGCTGTTCCTCGCGAACAAGTGGTTCGTGGGCCGGCGGCCCGTCGTCGAAGGGGTCGCGGCGACGACACGACCGCACCGCGTGCTGGTGCTGGCGAACCAGACCGTCCAGTCCAAGGAAATGCTCGACGAGCTTCGTCGCATCGACGCGGATCGGGATGCCACCTACTTCGTGGTCGTGCCGGCCAGCCCGATCGAGACCGGAACTGCCGCCACCCACGGTCCGCTCGACGTCGCGGAAGCGACCCGAGAGGTCGCACAACGGCGGTTGGACGACACGCTGGCGACACTCCGCGCGGAGAACCTCGTCGCCGACGGCGAGTTGGGCGACTACCGGCCGCTGCGGGCCCTGGCCGCGGCCGTCGACTCGTTCCGTCCGGATCAGATCGTCATCTCGACGCTGCCACCCGAAGAGTCGGTGTGGCACCGCTTCGACGTCGTGGACCGCGCACGCGCCGAGCACAGTGTGCCGGTGACGCACGTCGTCGTCACCCCGGTCGCCGCAGAGGGATCCCCCCGATGACGATCATCGCCGGCTTCAGCTCGAGCCGTCAGGGGACCGCGCCCCTCAACCTGGCGGTGCAGATATCACGCTGGACCGGTGACAAGGTTGTGGCCGCGGCGATCGTGGAACGGCCGTGGCCTGCGAAAGACGACCCCATCGAACGCGAATACCTGGGCTACGTCACCGAGCAGGCTTCGCACGCCCTGGACAGGGTGGTCGGCCAGCTGCCCGGGGGCCTGGAGATTCCCCGCCTCGTCTACCAATCCAATTCCATTCCAACAGGTTTGATCGAACTGGTGGCCGACCACGACGCGCGTCTCGTCGTTGTCGGGTCGTCGTCGTCCGGGTTGCTGGGCAGGGTGACGCTGGGCAGCGTCACCGAACGGCTGGTCCATACCGCGGCGGTGCCCGTCGCGATCGCTCCGCGCGGCTACCCGCCGGTGCCGGAGTCGATCCGCCGGATCACCGTCGCGTACGGAGGCGAGGCCGATGTCAACGGCCTCGTAGCTGCCACCGCCGAACTGGCCAGGCAGTGGCCGGTGCAGTTGCGGATCGTGTCGTTCACGGTGCGGCCGATGACGATGTTCGGCGGCGCGATCGAGCGTTCGACGGAGGACCTCGTCGTCCAACAGTGGGCACGCCGGACGCGCGACGATATCATCAAGCAGCTCAACGTAGTTCGTGCCCGAATCCCCGTTCCCGACGTCGACGTCGTGGTCGGCAGCGGCCACGACTGGCGTGAAGCGGTGGAGGCCGTCTCCTGGGAAGCCGGCGACATGCTGGCGCTGGGTTCGGGCGCAGCCGGGCCTGCGGCCCACGTGTTCCTCGGCTCGGCCGCCTCGAAGATACTGCGTCACGCCCCGGTGCCCGTGCTGATCGTTCCCAGAAACAAGTCGGCGGCCTAGGCGTCGGAGAAAACATGCCGTGACACGACTAGCACGCTCGTTCACGGGTACTACTTCCGTACCGATCCGTGTAGCAGGGGAGGGACGATGACAGCCGAGAACCAGGGCGACCGCACCGACGTCGACAAGGCGTTGCTCGGGCATGCCACCTATCGCAGCCTCGGTGAACAGCAGCTCTCACCGGCCGAGGAGCGGTTCGAGAAGGGGCGCCGCACGATCGGGCTGTTTCTGGCGCCGCTGGTCACGATCGTCTTCCTCGCCCTGCCGATCGACATACCGCCGCAGCAGCAGACGTTGGCCGGCGTGCTGCTCGGCGTCATCGTGTTGTGGGTGACCGAGGCGGTACCAATCCCGATCGCCGGGCTGCTCGGGGTGGCGGTGGTGGTGTTTCTGGGGGTGGCGCCGGCCGACGAAGTCCTCGCCGCGTTCGGGTCGTCGACGACGTTCACGTTCATCGGGGCGTTCATCCTCGCTCAGGCGATGCTCAAACACGGCGTGGCGCGACGCTTCGCGTTTCGGATCCTGACCCTGCCGCGCGTCGGCCAGTCCACCACCGGCGTGATCGTCGCGTTCGGCGCGATCACGTGCGGGCTCTCGGCGTTCGTATCCAACACCGCGACCGTGGCCATGCTGCTGCCCACTGCGCTGGGAATCCTCGGCGTCATCGCGAAGCTCATGCAGCGCCGCGGCGTCGTCGCAGCGGACTTCGACCCGTTGCGCGTCAGGGTGGGTGCCGCGATCATGCTGATGCTCGCGTACAGCGCAAGCGTGGGCGGCCTCCTGACTCCGGTCGGGAGCCCGCCCAACCTCATCGGACGCGGTCTCATCGAAGAGGCCACCGGGGAACGGATCAGCTTCGGGCAGTGGATGGCGATGGCAATTCCGATCTGCCTGCTGATGTTCATCGCGCTCGCCTTCATCCTGCTGCGCCTCAACAAGCCGGAGATCCGGCGCATCGAAGGCGTCGCCGACTACCTGGCGGAGCAGCGCGCAGAAATGGGCCCGCTGTCTCGTGCCCAGAAGAACACGCTCATCGCGTTCGGAGTCACGGTGACGCTGTGGATCCTGCCCGGTGTCGTCGCGGTGATCGCCGGCAACGACTCGGATCTCTACAGCACGATCAGCGACCGACTCGACGAGGGAATGGTCGCGGTCTTCGGGGCATCGTTGCTCTACCTCCTGCCGACCGATTGGAAGGATCGCGAGTTCACGCTGACCTGGCGGGACGCAGCGCAGATCGACTGGGGCACGATCGTGCTGTTCGGCAGCGGCATCATGTTCGGCTCACTGCTCGCAGACACCGGCCTCGCCGAGACGATCGGCACATCCGTCGCGGACTCGCTGGGCCTGACGAGCGTTGTCGCCATCACCGTCTTCGCCGTGCTGCTCGCCATCGCGGTATCGGAGACGACGAGCAACACCGCGTCTGCGGCGGTCGTGGTGCCGATCGTGATCCCCGTGGCGCTGGCGGCCGGTGTCAACCCCTTCGTGCCTGCGCTCGCGGCAACGTTCGCCGCATCGTTCGGCTTCATGCTGCCGGTCTCGACGCCGCAGAACGCCGTGGTCTACGGCTCCGGCGCCGTTCCGATCACCACGATGATCCGAAGCGGTATCGCCTTCGACATCGTCGGCGCGATTCTGATCATCGTCTTCCTGCCCTTGATGATCGGCCTGGTCGGTCTCGGCGGTGGATGATCAGTCGGTGCGGACTCCCAGTACCCGAAGTGCCAGGTCCTCGATCTCGTCTCGGTACTGCGGTCGAGCGTGCAGGTGCCGCAACCGGGAAAGGGCGTTGATCAGGTCGATCGCGGCGAGCACCGTAGTGCGGGTCTCGTGGGTGTCGGCACCGAGGAGATGCACCCACTCGTCGATGTACTCGCGTTGTGCTGTGAGGGTCTGCGACTGTGCCTGGGCGGGCAAATTGGTCGACTCCTCGATGAGGATGCCGATGGCACTGTCGGGTGCCGACACCGCCGTGGCGTACGAGTGCACCACCCGACTGAGGGCGTCCTCGCGGGATCGCGCCCCGGCAAGCGCCTGGACCAGGCCCATCCGCAGGGTCTCATTGCCGCGCGAAAGAATCGCCTGGAGCACCTCGACCTTGCTGCCGAAGTAGGTGTAGATGCTCGAGCTCGCCATTCCCGCTCCGGCGCCGATGTCGTCCATCGTCACCGACTGGTAGCCGCGCCGCCGGAACAGGGAGATTGCGGCGGTCAACAGGGTCTCTCGACGGGAAGCGTGAGCGAAGCCGGAGACGTGCGCCTCCTCCGCGGGTACCTCCACGGTGTGCAGGATCGGTGCGCTCCGCAGCCTTTCGCACAGCTCCAGCAGCAGGCTTTCCAAGCGTTTGCGCGGCAGGGTTGTTCGGTGCCGCGCGGGACTGAGTGCGACGCTCGACAAGGCCCAGGCCAGCACGTCGGCGTCCGCAGCGGTGAGGTCGGGGCGTTCGGCGCGGAGGGCGCCGGCGATGCGTGCCACGACCGACTGGACGGCCGTCCGCACCTCGGTCCGGCGCTCGGGGACGAGGTTGCGGGATTCCTGGTCGAACAAGACGGCGCGGAAGTCGTTGTCGAGGCAGTAGCGGAGCAGGGCCAGGCAGTTCGCGGCCGAGTCCTCGGGGTCGATGTCGTCGAGGGTGGCCATGATCGACGAGGCGGCATTGAGTATCGCCTGTGCAAGGAGGTCCTGCTTGTTCGGGAAATGGCGGTACAGCGCCCCCGCGGTGATTCCCACCGCGGACGCGATGTCCTCCATGTTCACCCCGTGGTAGCCGCGTCGTCCGAACTGCTCTCGGGCCACAGTGATGATCTGCGCTTTTCGGTTGCGCGGCCGCGGCGTCTTCTTGGCGGTCGGCTCGACAGCAGGTGTGTCGTCCGATGTGTCGATCGTCATTGCAGCCTCGGGGTGTCAGTTCGCGGGGCGGTCAGCCAGGTCGGAGAACTGCCGGCGGAGTTCTCTCTTGAGTATCTTGCCAGCCGGGGAGACCGGCATCTGCTCCACGATCGTGACGCTCCGTGGGGACTTGTACCCGGCGATTAGTTTCTTGGTGTGCGCGCGAATGTCGTCGCAGGTCAGCGACGTGCCGGGTTTGATAACCAGAAACGCGTGCACGCGCTCGCCGAACCGATCGTCGGGAACACCGATCACGGCACACTGCACCACATCGGAGTGGGAGGCGAGAGCATTCTCGACTTCGGTCGAGTACACGTTCTCGCCCCCGGAAATGATCATGTCCTTCAGCCGGTCCACGACGAAGAGGTACCCGTCCGCGTCCATGTACCCGCCGTCGCCGGTGTACAGCCAGCCGTCGCGCAACGCCGCGGCGGTCTCCTCCGGCCGATTCCAGTAGCCGGCCATGATGTTGCCGCCGCGGGCGATGATCTCGCCGACCTCGCCGCGGGGGAGTTCGACGCCTTGGTCGTCGACAACCTGTACCTCGACGTGACCCATCGGCCGACCGGCCGAATTGAGCCGGGTGGCCGCCTGGTGGTCGTCGGCGCTGAGCGAGGTGAGTCCGGGGCCGGCCTCGGTCATCCCGTAACCCTGCACGAAATCAGCTTTCGGGAAGGCCCGCTGGGCCTGGCGTAGCAGGGTCTCGGAGATCGGGGACGCGCCGTACTGAATCGCGGTGATGCTGGACAGGTCCCGAATCCCGCGATCGGGGTGACGCAGCAGCATCTGGATCATGGTCGGTACCAACAGCATCGAGTTGATCCGCTGCTCTTCGATCAATCGCAGCGCCGCGGCCGGTTCGAACGACGGCAACATCACCAGGATGCCGCCGGCGATGTTCTGGCCGTTCCAGCTGGCCAGCGCAGCGAGGTGGAACATGGGTGCGGTCAGCAGGGCGCGCCCGCCTGCGACGGCGGTGTGGTTGGCGGCCAGCGAGCCGAGGCTCGCGGTCATCAGGTTGAGGTGGGTGAGCATGACGCCCTTGGGGCGGCCGCTGGTGCCACCGGTGTAGAAGATCCCCGCCAGCGTGTCCCCGCCGACGCGCAGGTCCTCGACGGGTTCGGTGGTGGCGATCAGGTCTTCGTAACCGACAAGTCCGTCCGGTGTCGGTTGGTCGCCGCAGTGCACCACTGCTCGCAGCGACGGGAAGAGCGTGCGCACCTCGTCCAGCAGCGGCACGAAAGTGTCATCGACCAGCAGCACCGTCGTCTGCGAGTCCTCGAGGGCGAACGCGATCTCGGCGGCGCTCCAGCGGGTGTTGAGGGGGTTGACCACGCCGCCCATCCACCAGGCGGCGAAGAGGTACTCGTGGTACCGGCCGGAATTGAGCGACAGCATGCCGACCCGGTCGCCGACCCCCACACCGAGACCGAGCAGGGCGCCGGCGAGGCGGGCGACCCTGTCTCCGGTCTCGGTGCTGGTGTGGACGCGGTCCCCGCACACGGTCATGGGCTGGTTCGGGCGTTGCTGCACCGCGCGATGCAGTGACTGAGTCAAGTACATGGGGACCACTCCTGTCGGGATAGTTAGCGGCTGCCGCCGTCGCAGACCAGGCACTGGCCGCTGACGTAGTCGGTCTCGGGCAGGCACAGGGCGAACACCGCGCCCGCGGCCTCGTCGGGGCGGCCGGCCCGGCCCAGCGGGATGGACCGTTCGGCTGCGGCGAGCAGCTGGGGGTTGACGCCGACCTTGATCTCCCGGCCCTCGACGTCGATGGTGGAGTTGCCGTCCGCCGACGCCTCCGTCAAGCGGGTGTTGATCAGGCCGTAGGCGACTGCGTTGACGTTCACCCGGTAGCGCCCCCACTCGCGGGCGAGGGTCTTGGTCAGTCCGATGATGCCCGCCTTGGCCGCCGCGTAGTTCGACTGGCCGGCGTTGCCGACCACACCGGCGTTGGAGGAGATGTTGACGACCTTGCGGTGATGGTCGGTCGGGTTCGCCTTGATGTACGGCTGCGCCGCGCGCAGTATCCGGAAGGGTGCCTTCAGGTGCAGATCCAGGATGGTGTCCCACTGCTCGTCGGTCATCTTCTGGATGACGTTGTCCCAGGTGAAGCCGGCGTTGTTGACGATGATATCGAGGCCACCGAACGTGTCGACGGCGGTGGCGACGAAGCGGTCCGCAAAGCCCTCCTCGGTGACGGAGCCGATGCAGGCGACGGCCTTGCCGCCGGCTGCGACGATCTCCTCGACCGTCTCCTTGGCCGGGCCCGGGTCGAGGTCGTTGACCACGACACTTGCGCCCTCGGCCGCGAATTTCACGGCGATGGCACGGCCGATGCCGCGGCCGGATCCGGTGACGATTGCTGTCCTGTTGTCGAGCTTGCCCATAGCGGGTGTCCTTTCGGTGGTGTGGTGCAGGTCAGGCGGCGACGACGGCGTCGCCGCGGAGGGTGACCGTTCCGTCGGCCAGAGTGACGGTGAGGTCGAGATGTGCCAGGCCGTCCTCGACCTTGGTCACGGTTCCGCTGCAGGTCGGCTTCGCGTGCAGCGGGGTGATGGCGGCGAATCGTATCGCGTAGGAGCAGATTCGCTCCTGCGGAACGTAATTGGTCAGCAGGCGGCCGAGGTATGCCATCGACAGCATGCCGTGGGCGAACACGTCGTCCATGCCGCCGGAGCGCGCGACGTCGAGATCGATGTGCATCGGATTGTGGTCGCCGGACGCGCCCGCGTAGAGCGCCAGCGTGGTGCGGCTGATGCCGGGGAGTTGCAATTCCGGGAGGGAGTCGCCTGTTTTCATCGTTGCGCCTTCGGGTTTCGGACGACAAGGGTGTTGGTGAGGCGGGCGATCGGCCCGCCGTCACGGGTGACGTCGACCGTCCGGACGAGGAAGTCCAACGCTCCGTTCTTCTTCGAGTACACGTCGGTGACGGTGCCGTTGTAGGCCAGCGTGTCGCCGGCATAGGCCGGCGAGTGGTATTTGAACGCCTGCTCGCCGTGCAGCACGTACCGCATGTCGATAGCGAGTTCGCGGATGAGGGCGAACGGGTCCGGCTTGTCCATGTCCAGGCAGAACAGGAAGGTCGGCGGCACCAGTACATCGCGGTGCCCGGCCGCCTTGGCGGCCTCTGCATCGGAGTAGATCGGGTTGGTCTCGCCGATGGACTGCGCGAAGAAGCGCAGACGTCCGCGCTCGACGATCACTTCGTGACCGGGAATCACCTTGCCGATGACGGCCGGGTCGAGTGCCATGTCAGCCCACCTTCTTGAAGATGCTGACCACGCACGCGCCACCGAGTCCCAGGTTGTGCTGCAGGCCGATTCGCGCGCCCTCCACCTGACGCGGGCCGGCCTGACCGCGGAGTTGCCACACGAGTTCGGCACACTGGGCCAGTCCGGTGGCGCCCAGCGGGTGCCCCTTGGAAAGCAGACCACCCGACGGGTTGGTGACCACGCGGCCGCCGTAGGTGTTGTCACCGTCGAGGATGAACTTCTCGGCGGTGCCCTCGGGGGTCAGACCCAGTCCCTCGTAGGTGATGAGCTCGTTGGCGGAGAAGCAGTCGTGCAGTTCGACCACCTGTACGTCCTCGGGGCCGATGCCCGCGGCCTCGTAGACCTGGGCGGCGGCCGCTGCGGTCATGTCGTAGCCCACCACCTTCATCATGTCGCGGTCCTCGAACGTGCTCGCGGTGTCGGTCGTGAGCGCCTGCGCCTCGATGACCACGTCCGCGGACAGCCCGTGCCTGCGGGCGAACTCCTCGCTGCACACCACTGCAGCGGCGGCACCGCAGGTGGGTGGGCAGCACTGGTATCGGGTCAGGGGACCGAAGATGTGCGGGGACTCGAGCACCTGCTCCTCGGTGAGCAGGTCGCGGAAGACGGCATTGGGATTGTTGGCCGCGTGCTTGCGGGCCTTGACCGAGATCTTGGCGAACGTCTCCGGCTTGGTACCGTACTTCTGCATGTGGGAAACGCCTGCGCCGCCGAACATCTGGGCTGCGCGCGGGGATAGTTCGTCGGCGCCCTGAAGCTCCGTCATCAGGTTGTCGAATCGGAACATCGGTGCCGGTCGGTCGTCCCAGACCCGCTTGAGCGCACCGGGTTTCATCTGCTCGAACCCGACAGCCAGTGCGCACTCGACGGCACCACTCGCGACGGCCTGGCGAGCCAGGTATAGCGCCGAAGAGCCGGTAGCGCAGTTGTTGTTGACATTGAAGACCGGGATTCCGGTCAGACCGAGGCCGTACAGCGCGGCCTGGCCGGCCGTCGAGTCGCCGTACACGTACCCGGCGTAAGCCTGCTGAACGAGGGAGTACTCGATGCCGGCGTCATCCAGTGCTGCGCGGGCAGCGGTCTCACCCATGACGTTGTAGTTCTCGCTCTTGCCGGGCTTGGTGAACGGGATCATCCCGACTCCGGCGACGTGGACCTTGCGAGTCACATCTGACTCCTTTCTGATCGAATAAAAATTTACTTAACACCACCGAATGGATTCTGTCTACCACTTCCGTCAGGCCTGTCAACAGCCTGTTCCGGAGGTTTCGCGCCAAATCGGGCGAGGTGTAGGGGATCGTTCGGCGCACTATTGCACTTTTAGGCCGGACAATGATTTACTTGCTAGCGCAGGGGTGGTGCGCGTCACAATTCGCTTCCAGTCCCGGCGTCACCGCGTCGTGCAGCCGTCGCCATTGCCCGAGAGGATCGATGAGAATGACATTGAGCAAGCAGGACGTTCCCCCCGTTGCGTCAACCGAAGTAGGAGGGGAGTCTCGTGTACGGGCTTGGGGCCTCACCGGAATTCTGGTGCTCCTGGTCGTCGTCAACTGGGCCGACAAGGCCGTCTTCGGGCTGGTCGCCCAGCCTCTGGCCAAGGAGTTCGGTCTGACGTCCGCGCAGATCGGGCTCGTCGGCAGCGCATTCTTCCTGGCATTCACCATCGGCGGCTTCTTCGCCGGGGCACTGCACAAATGGATGTCGTTGCGATGGCTGCTACTGCTGCTGTGCCTGGCCTGGGCTGCGTCGATGGTGCCACTGGTGGTCGTCGCAGGCTTCACGATGCTGCTGATCTGTCGGATGGCGCTGGGATTCTTCGAGGGGCCGTCGGGGGCGCTGATCCATACCGGCGCCTACTCCTGGCATCCTGCGGAGAAGCGCGGGCTGCCGGGCGCTTTCCTGGCTTCCGGCGCTTCGATCGCCAAGATCCTGGTTGCCCCACTGATGGCCCTGGCGGTCGCGAACTGGGGATGGCGGTCTACGTTCCTCATTCTCGCCATGGTCAGCGTGGTCTGGTCCGTCGTGTGGCTGGTGACGTGGCAAGGAGGGCCCTACGGTAAGCGCCCGGTCAAGAATGCCGCCGGGGACTCCGGGGCTGCGGCGTCGACCGCGGGCCAGAAGGTGCCGTGGTCCAGGATCCTGCGGACACCGACATTTCTCGGTGCCCTCGCCGCGGTCTTCACCATGTACGCTCTCGTCACCGTCGTGCTGACGTGGCTGCCGTCCTACTTCGAGGTGGGCCTGGGCTATTCGCGGGTGCAGGCCGGCACCATGTTCGGGATCCCCAGCATCGCCGGACTGTTCTTCATGTTCCTGTGCACCTCGGTCAGCGACCGGCTGCTGGTGCGCGGCGCCAGCTCCCGGGTGCTGCGCGGCATCGTGCCTGGAATCGCGCTGCTGCTGTGCGGCGTCGCCCTGATCACCATGCCGTACATCCAGACGCCTATCGTCGCGGTGATGGTGGTCTCGATCGGCTACGGTGTCGGCACCGTCATCATCCCGCTGTTCAATGCCGCGATCTCCGAGATCTGCCCGCCGCAGCAGATGGCCGGCGTGCTGGGCGTGTTCATGGCGATGATGGCCACCGGCGGTCTGATCGCCCCGTACCTCACCGGCGTCATCGTCGACAACGCCGCCACCCCCGCCGACGGTTACGCTTCGGCCTTCCAGATCTTCGGCATCGCCGCCGTCATCGGTGCGGTGATCGCCCTGCTCACCGTCAACTCCGTCCGGGACCGTGCCCGAATCCTCGGCTGACATACCCGCATTCCCCTTACACCCCATCTTCGCTAGTCCACAGAAAGAAGGAAAAGACATGCAGCGCATCGTGTTCAACCAGGAACATGAAGACTTCCGCAAAGTCATCCGTGCCTTCATCGAGTCGGAGGTCACGCCGAACTTCGCCGATTGGGAGCGCGAGGGCATGGTGCCGCGCGACTTCTACCGTCAGCTCGGCAAGCTGGGCGTGCTCGGAATGACCGTGCCCGAGTCCTACGGTGGAGCCGGTGAAACCAGCTTCAAGTACCAGGCGGTGCTCTCCGAGGAGACCGCCCGTGCCGCAGTCAGTTTCGGTGCGTTCGGCGTGCACACCGGCCTGGTGCTGCCCTACCTGCTCGCCTACGGCACCGAGGAGCAGAAGCGGCGCTGGCTGCCCGGGTTCGTCAGCGGGGACATGATGACCGCCATCGCGATGACGGAACCGGGCACCGGCTCGGACCTCGCCGGCATCAAGACCAGCGCCCGGCTGTCGGAGGACGGCACGCACTACATCCTCAACGGCGCCAAGACTTTCATCACCGGCGGCGTTCAGGCCGACCGCGTCCTCGTCGTCTGCCGCACCTCCCCGGCTACCGAGGAGAACCGCCGCGCCGGCCTCAGCATCCTCGCGGTGGACACCAGGAGCGAGGGCTACGAGGTGGGCCGCAAGCTCGAGAAGATCGGAATGCGCGTATCCGACACCGCAGAGCTTTCCTTCACCGACGTGCGGGTACCGGTCGAGGATCTGCTCGGCGAAGAGGGCGCGGCGTTCGGCTACCTCGCCAACAACCTTCCGCAGGAGCGCCTGATGATCGCGGTCACCACGACCGCCGCCGCCACCGGTGCCATCACGTTCGCCTCGGACTACGTGCGTGACCGCAAGGTGTTCGGCAAGCCGGTCGCCGACTTCCAGAACACCAAATTCGTCATCGCCGAGTGCATCGCCAAGGTGGAGGCCGCGCAGGCCATGGTGGACCGGGCCATCGAGCTGCACGAGACCGGAGACCTGAGCGTCGCCGATGCCGCCAAGGCGAAGCTGTTCTGCACCGAGAACGCCGGCGAGATCATCGACAAGTGCCTACAGCTGCACGGCGGTTACGGCTACATGCTCGAGTACCCTATCGCCCGGCTGTACGCGGACACCCGCGTCTCGAGGATCTACGGCGGCACCAACGAGGTCATGAAGACGATCATCGCCAAGTCGGCCGGGTTCTGAACCGGTCCCGCAGGAGCGGTTCGGACAGCCGCCGGCCGAGTCCGGCACCGTCCACTGAACATCGAGTGTCACAGCATTTTCCGTAACCCAGAGACGTAGAGGAAGAATCCATGGCGACCACCACCGGCAGCGGACCACTCACCGGTGTCCGCATCGTCGAACTCGCCGGCATCGGTCCGGGCCCGCACGCTGCGACGTTGCTCGCAGACCTCGGCGCGGACGTGGTTCGCGTTCAGCGGGCCGGCCTGCTGCCGACTGTCGGGCAGCGCCGCGACCAGACCCAGCGCGGCCGCCGCGTCGTGGAAGCGAACCTCGGGGTCCCTGCCGGCATCGAGCTCGTCCTCGGCCTGATCGAGCGGGCAGACGTGCTCATCGAAGGCTTCCGCCCCGGCGTCACCGAGCGCTTGGGTCTGGGACCGGACGTCGCACTGGCGCACAATCCGCGCCTGATCTACGGCCGGATGACTGGCTGGGGACAGGAAGGTCCACTCGCGCAGACGGCCGGCCACGACATCAACTACATCTCGCTGACCGGCGTGCTGCACGCGATCGGCAGGAAGGGGGAGCGCCCGGTGCCGCCGTTGAACATGGTCGGCGATTTCGGCGGCGGTTCGATGTTCCTCGTGTTCGGCATCCTCGCTGCGCTGATCGAACGGCACACGTCGGGCGAGGGCCAGGTCGTCGACGCGGCCATGGTGGACGGCACCCTGGCGTTGTCGCACATGATGTGGAGTTTCCGCGGCTTGGGGCGGTGGTCGGACGAGCGCGGGGTGAATATGCTCGACACCGGTGCGCCGTACTACGACACTTACGAGACCGCGGACGGCCGGTACATGGCAGTCGGTGCGGTCGAGCCGCAGTTCTATGCACTGCTTTTGGAGGGTCTGGGTCTGGACCCATCCGACGTGCCGGCACAGAACGACCGGAGCAGCTGGCCGCAGCTGCAGAAACTGTTCGCCGAGGTGTTCATCACCAAGACCCGCGACGAGTGGGCGGCAATCTTCGACGGCACCGACGCCTGCACCACACCGGTCCTGACCTTTGCCGAGGCGCCGCAGAACCCGCACATCGCCGCCCGCGGATCCCTCATCGAACTGGACCGGGTCACCCAGCACCGGCCTGCGCCGCGGTTCTCCCGCAGCGAGCCCGGCCTCCCCGGCACCCCTGCCACCGACGCGGTCGACGCCGCCACGCTGTGGAGCTGAAGTGACGGCCGGCGCTCATCTTGACGCGGAACAGGCTGGAATCAGTTCGGCATACACCGCTCAACCCTTCTTCGCCCGTGCAGGTTCGGGGTACGAGCCGACGGCGGCTGCCGTCAGCGGATGGTCGGCGGACATGGTTTCCGGTCCGGCGGTGCTGGGCTTGCTTGCCCACGCCATCGAGGGTGAGGACAAGCAGGACGAGTTCTTCGCCACCCGGCTGACCGCGGATCTCTTTCGTCCGGTGAGGATGTGTCGGATCGATGTTCGCTCACGGATCATTCGGTGGGGAAACCGAATTCGACTTGTCGAAGCCGAGTTGATTCAGGCGGGTGAATCCGTGGCCAGGGCCACGGTGGTCTTCTACCGAAAATCGAGGAATGCAGCAGGCGACCATTGGGTCGACTCCCGCGTACAGCAGCCTCCCTCGCCGGCCGAGCATCCCGGTGCGCGGTTGATCGGCACCAGTGGGGAGAATGCGGATTGGGGACCGTTGCCGCATGGCGGGCCGGCTTGGCCAACCTCTGACCGGAAACGGATCTGGACGTCAGGTTGGTCGGTGATCGAACGGGAAGCGACCAGCCCGTTCGTGCGTGCGGCAATGATCGCCGACTTGACCAATTTGGTGACCAACATGGGCACCGAGGGCATCGGCTACATCAACGGCGACGTCACTCTGGCGCTGACCAGACTGCCGGACGGGATCGAACTCGGGCTGGAAGCCGACAGTCACCGAGCGTGCGATGGAGTCGCGGTGGGCTCGGCAACCATGTTCGATCGCAACGGTCCCTTGGGGATCTGCACGGTCTCCGCCATCGAGAACGATCGTAGAACTCTGCAGCGACCATCGCTCGTGCCGGCGGCGCAACGCCACCCGCACCCTGTTGTTACGGCCCCGGTAGTCCGTTCCGGGTGACTTTTTGGCTCCCCTAGGGTGCCTGGTGTGCGTGGCGGCACGACCACATTCTTGAAACCGATCACGACGATCCCGGTCTCGAAGGCCGGCGTCACGGGGTACGCATCCCAGTCGGGTTTTCGGAATGGAGGAATAGATGTCGCCGAATTGTCATGTCGTTTCTGCGCCTGCAGGTGGGAAAACGGTGGAAGGCCGTGTCGACCGGTCCCGGCTGGCGGCGGACGGGTACGTCGTCGTCCGCGACGTGCCCGACCGTACCGCCGCAGCGGAAGTGGTTGGCTCCCTGGGTGATCTGGTCCCGCAATACAACGGGCACCTCACGCACGAGGTGACCTACCGTCCCGGCAACGATCATCGGGCGTACTCGCAGAGCGCGAACACGATTCTGGCGCACACCGAGGCGCCGGGCTGGGATCCCAGCCCGGCGTACCTGGCGCTGTTCTGCCACCGGCAGGCGCGCTGCGGCGGCGGCCACACCGATCTGCTCGACATCCGGCGGCTCGTCGACGCCCTGGATCCGGCTGAGGTCACCCTGATGACGGACGCCGAACTGACCTTCCCGGGCCCGGACGGGGGCGTGCGCACCCCGATGCTGGGTGCGGACGACACCGGCCGCACCGCCCTGCGGTTCAGCTACAACCTGCTCACCGCGGCCGACTACGACCCGCACCACGACTCCGACGTCGACGACTCACGGCTGCCGCTCGGCCGGGCGGGTCGCAGGTTGGCGCATCGCGTCAGCGACCTGTTCCACGAGCTGCGCACCCGCGTGCTGATTCCCGAGAATGCACTGCTCATCTGGGACAACCAGCGCATGCTGCACGCGCGCTCGGAGTACGCCGACCGCGCCCGTCACCTCACTCGTTTCTGGGCCGGCGACCGGACTCGCGCATGATCATCGACGACCTGCAGTGCTCGGATGCCGACGGGTTGGTGCACCTTCCCGGACTGCCGTCGTTCGACCCCGCCGACGAAGCCGAGAACGCCGTCATCAGCCGCCTCGCGGGCAACTGGCACCGACGGTCGACGGTGAAACGCGACGAGCCCGACCTCGACGAGTTGTTCGACGCCGGCCGGGCCGACTACCCCGAGAAAATCGTGCCGTTCCGCGACCATCCGACGTGGCAGGCGATGCCCGACGCGCTGCGGTCGCGGCTGCTGAGCTGGGCCTGGATCGCGTACAACCGGCACACGGTGCTCGCCGAGCAACGCGTCGCCAACCCGGCGTTCGCGCTCGTCATGGACGGGGAGTTCCCCGGTCTCGGCGGCCAGGACATGGATATCGCCCTCGCCCAGGCAATGGTCGACGAGCAGTACCACACCCTCATGCACATCAACGCGAGCGCGCTGACCAGACGTAAACGGGGGAACATGTTCCCCGACAGCGCCTTACCCGAATCGCACACCTCGCGGACACACCGCCGGCTGCGCGCCCATGCCGCCGAACGCTGGCAGCGCAGCCTGACCACGCTGGCCTTCGCCACGGTGTCCGAGATCTCGATCAACGCCTATCTCGATCTGCTCGCCGACGATCACGACATCCAGGTGGTCAACTCCACCACCGCAAAGCTGCACAATCGGGACGAGTACTGCCACGCATCCATTTCCGACGAGATGGCGAAGCTGGTGTACGACGTGCTGGACCCCGTCAAGCGCCGCTTCTTCCTGGACATGCTTGTCGCCGGACTGGACGCGTTCGTCGCCACGGACTACTCGACATGGGAAGCGATCTTCCGGATCGAGAGGGTCACCGGCTGGGAGAAGATGCTCGCCGACGTGCGGGCCGAGAAATCCGGTTCGCGGCTCGTGCGCGACTACAGCGGTCTGTATTCGCTGATGTCGGACATGGATGTGCTGGGCGATGTCGACTTCGATTGGGGCCTGGCGGTGACGGACAAATGACACTGCTCGATCTCGACACCCGCACGGCCCTCGCTCCGCGATCGATCAGCGGCGCCCGGCTCCACAAGCTCGTCGCTGAGCGAACCGGCGACCCGATCCTGGGGCACGAGGCCCACGTGGTGTCCCAGGTGCTGCCGTTCAAGGTCAGCAGCTACGTCGTCGACGAACTGATCGACTGGGGCCGTGCGCCGGACGACCCGATCTACCGGCTGACCTTCCCACACCGCGACATGCTCGAGACCGAGCACTTCGCCCTGATCGAGCAGGCCGTGGCGCAGGGAGATCGGGGCACCGTCCGGCATGCGGTCGACACGGTCCGGGCCGCACTGAATCCGCACCCCGGCGACCAGCTGAGCATGAACGTTCCCCAGCACGACGACATCGACGGCTCGGGCATGCAGCACAAGTACGCCGAGACACTGCTGGTGTTCCCCCGCCAGGGACAGACCTGCCACAGCTATTGCGGCTACTGCTTCCGCTGGGCCCAGTTCGTGGACACCCCGGACCTGAAGATGGCCATGTCCGGGCCGGAGGCGATGACCCGGTACCTCGACCTGCACCCCGGCATCACCGACGTGCTGCTGACCGGCGGCGACCCGCTGGTCATGCGGACCGAGTTGCTGGCCTCGTATCTGGAGCCGCTGCTCGAACCGGGGCGGGAACATGTCGAAACGATCCGGATCGGCACGAAGGCCGTCTCGTTCTGGCCGTACCGGCTGCTGGCCGGACCGGAAGCCGACGACCTGCTGCGGTTGCTCGAGCGGCTGACCGCCGCCGGCAAGCACGTCGCGATGATGCTGCACCTGTCGCACGTCGCGGAACTGCAGACCGATGCCGCCCGGACGGCGCTGGCCCGGCTGGCGTCGACCGGCGCGGTGCTCCGCGCTCAGGCTCCGGTGGTACGTCACGTCAACGACGACCCGCGCACGTGGGCGGACCTCTGGCAGGCGCAGGTCCGCAACCGCGTGGTGCCGTACTACATGTTCGTCGAGCGGGACACCGGTGCGCGCCCGTATTTCGGTCTGCCACTGGCGCGAGCGGTCGACATCTACCGCGAAGCGCTGCAACGGGTTTCCGGACTCGGACGGACCGCGCGGGGTCCGGTGATGTCGGCGTCGCCGGGGAAGGTCGTGGTCGACGGCGTCGTCGACCTCGACGGCGGACGCGCGTTCGCGTTGCGGTTCCTGCAGGCACGCCGGCCGGACCTGGTCGGCACCCCGTTCTTCGCGAAATACGACGAGCATGCGCAGTGGTGGGACGACCTCCGTCCGCACGGCCCGCGAGACCGCGAGTTCTTCGGCGTCGGAGGCAACGCGTGAAGGTCACCGCGCACGAGATCAGCTTGACGCAACGGCATCTGTGGCGCTCTGCCAGAGAGGCGATTCCGGTGCAGCGGGGACTGGTGGTCGAGGTGGAGCAGGACGGACTCGCCGGGTTCGGCGAGGCATCCGCGTTCATGACCGACCACTACAACTCGGACCTGGACCGGATGCACGCGGATCTGCGGCGGATCGCGCCGTTGCTGATCGACCTGGGTCCCGGCGACCCGTTCGCCGTGTGGCGAGCGCTGTCCGCCGCGCTGCCCGGGTCGCCGTTCGTCCTGGCCGCCCTCGACACCGCGGTGCACGATCTGCGGGCACGGCTGCTCGGTGTGCCGCTGTGGCAGGCTCTGGGTCTGGAACGTCCGCGGGAGTTGTGCTCCAGCTTCAGCATCGGGCTCGACGAGACCGAGATGATGGTCCGCAAACTCCGCGAGCGGCCCGGGTGGTCGGCGTACAAGATCAAGCTCGCCGATCCGGGCGATCTCACCGTCGTCAAGGAACTTCGCTGCCATACGAACGCACCGTTCTACGTGGACGGCAATTGCGGCTGGGAGCTGTCCCGACTGCTGCCCGTTCTGCCCGGCCTGCAGGAACTCGGCGTGCAGCTGATCGAGCAGCCGTTTCCGCGCTCGGCGTGGCGGGACGCGCGGATTCTGAAGGAGCGCAGCCCGATCCCAGTGATCGCGGACGAGAGCATCGCGTCGCCGCAGGACCTGGACGCCTGCACCGACGCGTTCGACGGCATCAATGTCAAGCCGATGAAGGCCGGGGGCATCACCCCGTCTCTCGCGTTACTGCGCCGGGCCCGTGAACGCGGCTTGATCACCATGCTCGGCTGTATGCCCGAGTCGGCGGCCGGGGTGTCGGCCACGGCCCACCTCGGGGGACTGGCGGATCACTTGGATGTCGACGCAGTCGATCTTCTCGCGGTGAACACGGGCCGCGGACTGGTACTCGACGGCGCCGGCCGCGTCACCCTGCCGGATCGTCCCGGTTCCGGCTACCTCCCCGATCCGGGCGCCCACGGTTGGCGGGTTCGGCCGGTGTCCGCCGCCGACGTGCGGCCGATCCGCCACGCGGTGCTCCGACCCGGTCAAGCGGTCGAGGCCTGCGCCTACCCCGAGGACGCGCACGTCGGCACCCGGCACTTCGCCACGCTCGTCGCGGGACGGCCGGTCGGCGTGGCGTCGCTATATCACGAGGATCCACCCGAAAGGCACGCCGTTCCAGGTCTTCTCGCAGGCAGGGGCTGGCGCGTCCGCGGTATGGCCACCCTCGAGGAGGTCCGCGGCACCGGTGCGGGGACAACACTCCTGCGCACCGTCCTCACCAACGCCGTGCTGGCCGGCGCCGGCGCGGTCTGGTGCAACGCCCGCACGACCGCCGCCGGCTTCTACGTCAAGCAGGGCTTCCGGATTCTGGGCCCGGAGTTCGACATCCCGGGCATCGGCCCACACGTCTTCATGCATTGGAGTGCTTCATGATTCACCAGACACCGAACACTCGCTCGCTGATCGACGAGCAGGAGGCCCGCTGGCTCGCCTCGATCGCACTCGTCGAGGCGGGAGTGCCGGAGGACGACGCCGATCTGGTGGCCGACGCGCTCGTCGACACCTCCCTGCGTGGCATCGACACCCACGGTCTGCGGTTGCTGCCGCAATACCTGGACGAACTCGCGACCGGCGTCGCGAATGCAGCGGCGTGCCCGGCCGTGGTCCGGGACCGTGGGGCCGGACTGTTGCTGGATGCGGACGGCGCACTCGGCGTGCTCGCCGGACTCGCCGCCGCCCGCCTGGCAGCCGACCGGGCCAAGGCTTTCGGCGTCGCGGCGGTGGGCGTGCGCAATTCCAACCACTTCGGCGCGGCGTCGGTGTACACCCGGCACCTGGCCGGGCAGGGGATGATCGGCATCGCAGTCACGTCCGCCGCCTCCCGGGTGGCTCCGTACGGCGGGGTCGAACCGCTGTTCGGCACCAACCCGATCAGCGTGGCCGCGGGTACGGGGGACGACGGGCTCGCGCTCGACATGGCTACCAGCCAGGTGTGTTTCGGCGAGGTGAAGCACCGCCGGGCCGAGGGGCGACCACTGAACAGCGGTTGGGCCACCGATCGCGCCGGGCGGCCCACCGCGGAACCCGAAGAGGCGTACGCACTGTCGCCACTCGGCGGATACAAGGGACAGGGCCTGGCAATGGCGGTCACTCTGCTGGGGGCGGTGTTGACCGGATCGCCGCCCGACTGGCAGCTCGAGCAAGTCGGTGAGGGAACCCCCGGTCGAAGCCGAGGGGTCGGCCACTTCATCCTCGCGCTGGACCCCGGAGCATTCAGCGGGCATGCGCAATTCGCGGCCGGGCTGACAGACCTCCTGGGCACCGTCCGCGGGGCAACGCCCGCCACGGGGTCGCCGGTAGTGGCACCGGGCGATCCGCAACGCGCCCACGAGCGCGAACGGCGGGCGCGGGGGATACCGCTGGACGCCCGGACCGCGGAGGTCTTCGCAACGCTGGAAACAACTTTCGATGGCATTGCTGTGACGAGAAAGGAAGCTTCTCGATGATTCTCGTACTGATCAGCCCGCGCGCCGCCGGGCTGCCCTTCGCCCAGTGGCTGCCGGAGAAGCGCGGACGGCTGGTGGCAGTCTGCGCCGCGGGAACGGATCCGGGTGAGGGATTCGCCGAGATCGCCACGGTCACCGACTACTCCGACGACGACGCGGTGCTGGGCGCCGCTCGCGAACTCGCCGGACGGCACCGGCCGAAAGGTGTCTTCGCCCTGGCCGAGGTCGACGTCGAGCGGGCCGCCAGACTGCGCGGCGAACTCGGCCTGCCCGGCATGGATACCGGTACGGCAGGCGCCTACCGTGACAAGATCCTGATGAAGGAATTAGCCCAGTCCGCAGGGATTCTCGTCCCGGCCTTCGCGCCGGTGCGCCACCCGGCGGACATCGTCGACTTCATGGCACACAACCCGGGCCGCGTCGTCGTCAAACCGCGCAGTGGTTCCGGATCCACCGGCGTGTACGTGCTCGATTCGCCGGCACAGGCGACGGGCCTCGCCGACATCGTCACGGCCACACCGTACGAGGTCGAGGAATTCGTCGACGGCGCGGTGCACCACGTCGACGCGTTCCGTGTGGCCGGAGCCCCCGTGGCCGCCATCGCATCCCGCTACACCGGCCAGGGGTGCCTCGAGCACTGGACCGACGCCCCGTTCGGCTCCCGGTCGCTCGACACCACCGACCCGGTCTGCGCGCGCCTGGTGGACGAGACCTGGCGGCTCGTCGATGCGCTGGTCTCGCCGCCCACCGTCTGCGTGCACGCAGAGTTCTTCGTCACCGCCGGCGGCGAGATCGTGCTCTGTGAAGTGGCCGCACGGATCGGCGGCGGGCCGATACCGACGATGCTCCGCCATGTCCTGGGCATCGATCCGAGACATCTCTGGGCGCGGGTGGAATGCGGGCTGCCGACCGACCTGGGCGCTGTCCGGGACCGGGTGGCGACCGCCCCGCACGCAGCGTTCTACGGCGTGCCGCCGCGCCAGGGACGGGTGCAGCGACTGCCGGACGCACCGCCGGGCGTGCACGACTTCACGTTGAACACGCACATCGGGGACGAGTGGACCCCGGCCCGGTATCACGGGCGCAAGTCGGCGGACTTCCTGGCCTACTGGGTGGTGACCGACCCCGATTTCACGGCACTGGGAAACCGGCTGATCGCCACCGCGGAACAGGTGAGCGCCGGATTCGATTGGGACCGTGCCGAAAGCGAGGACGCAGCATGACCGCCACCCATGTCGACGGATTCACCGGCCACGTCCTGCCCCGCGGCGCCCGCCCGACCGCCGCCGACTTCGCGGGCATCGCCGACCCGGACATCATCTGGGAGGACGCGCGGTGGTGGCGGTTCACCGAACGCACCGACCTGCACGAGGTGCGTTACCTCGAGGTGCGTGCGGACGCCCGGACCGTCGCGGTCGCGCCGCTGCTGTTCACGGCGCGGCCCGGGGGCCTGCTCTTCTACGACCCGCCCCGGCTGGCGGGAACCGCAGGGCCGATGGCCGAACCGGAGTTGCTCGATCACCCCGATCGGCTGCGCTGGGCCGAGCTGACCGAAGCGTTGCCGGGTGCCCGCGAGGATCAATACCCGTCGGTGGCGCTCGCGACGTTCGGAAACCATCACGGTGTGGCGCACGCCCCCGGCCGTTCTCACGATCAGCGCCGCGCGGTCATGGCGGCCCTGCCCGACCTGCTCCATCGGGCCGGTGACGAACTCGGCTGCCGCAGTGTGGCATTGCTGTACGTCGGAGGAGCGGAGGCCGAGGACGTGGACGGTTCCGCCTCCCGCGCCGGGTACACGGCGGCCCTGCTGGGCGCCGAGGGTGTGCAGGACCTGAGCGGCCACAGCTGGGCGGAGTACGTCGCGAGCCTGAGCAAGCGGCGTCGCGGCCGGCTCCGCAAGGAGGTCGCGGACTACACCGAGGCCGGCCTGCGCACAGTGGTTCGCTGCGGTCCCGCGGCGATCGACGACGAGGTCGTCGCCCTCCAAGTCGCGCACCGGGCCAAGTACGGACTGCCCGGCGGCGAGGACCGGGTCCGACGCGATTTCGTTTCCATCCGTGAGGAATTGGGCGGCTCCTGTGTGGTGCTCGGTGCCGAACTCGACGGTCGGCTCGTGGGTTTCGTGCTCTACCTCCGCGCCCGCGACACGCTGTTCGCCAGGACCGCGGGATTCGCCCCGGGTGTTCGTGGCTGCTACCTGACGCTGACCTACCACGAGACCGCCCGGTGGGCGGTCGAGCACGGAATCCATCGCGTCCACTACGGCCTCGCCGCCTACGAGGCCAAGATCGCCCGCGGCTGCAGCCTGCGGCCCCGCTGGGGCTGGTTCGCCTTCCGCGGTGAAGGCGCCGACAAGTATCGAGAGGCTCTGACGCTGCAGTCGCGCAGCATCGAGCGGCGGCTGGACCTGGTCGGCGCATCGGCAGTCCCCGTCCCGTCCCGGCGGCCCGCCGCCACCGAACCGAAAGCAGAACAATGGAACTGATCCCGACCAGCACCGTCTGGATGGATGGTGAATTCGTTGCCTGGGACCAGGCGCAGGTCCACGTGCTGACACCGAGTCTGCACTACGGATGGGGTGTCTACGAGGGCATCCGGGCGTACGCGACCGACCGCGGTCCGGCCGTGTTCCGGCTGCGCGACCACCTGCGACGGCTGCACGACTCGGCGCGGGTGTACCTGCTGGACCCCGGGTGGTCGGTGGACGAGCTCACCGAGATCTCGCTCGAGTTGCTGCGCCGCACCGGCCTGGACTCCGGCTACCTGCGGCCGATCGTCTATCTCGGCTACGGCTCGATGGGTGTCGCGCCTGCGCTGGACACTGCTCGGGTGGCCATCGCTGCGTGGCCGTGGGGTTCGTACCTCGGCGAAACCGCGGACCAGGAGGGCTGCCGCCTCGTCGTCAGCAGCTGGCAACGCAACGGTGTCCACTCGGTCCCGCCGCTCGCCAAAGCGACAGGAGCCTATGTCAATTCGGCCCTGGCAAAGGTCGGCGCGCTGCGCGCCGGCTACGACGACGCGCTGATGCTCACCTCCACCGGGCATGTGGCCGAAGCCTCCGCTGCGAACATCTTCGCCGTCCGCGACGGTGAGCTGGTCACCCCGCCGGTCGGCGACAACATCCTGCCCGGTCTCACCCGCGACACCGTGATCACGCTCGCCCGCGACCTGGGGATCACGGTGCGGGAGCAGAGCCTGACCCGCAGCGAGCTCTACGTCGCCGACGAGGCGTTCCTCACCGGCACGGCCGCCGAGGTGGTCCCGGTGGCGTCGGTCGACGACCGTCCGGTGGCGGCAGGCGGGTGCGGCCCGATCACCAAGCAACTGCGCGACGTCTTCCACGACGTGGTCCGCGGGCGCGAGCCCACCTACCGTCACTGGCTGGAGTACGCATGAGCACGCGATCACTGCCCTCGGCCGCACCCGATCAGGTCGCGGCGGTCTGGGATGCCGAGGGACTCGGCATCCTGGCGGGTGCCGTCACCGGATTCGCGAGCGCGGCGCACCCGCTCGACGGCAGCGCGTGGGCGAATGCTCGTCGCGAGGAGATTGCAGACCGGGTGGTCGACGTGATGGCCGTCCGGGCCTGGCACGCCCTTCCGGAGCTGTCGCACGGCCGCGCCCGGAGAGTGGCCCGGCGCTGCATCGCCTACTCGCTTGCCGCGGACACCGCCCGCGCCGACGGGAGCGGCACCGCCCGGGCCGACTGCTGGGCCCTGACCACCCATGCGTTGGAACTGCTGACGATTCGCGAACACTTCGACGCGGCGGCCCACCGGTCCAGAGAGCTTCTCGGAGTGGCTCCCCAGGGAAGGTTGCTCGCGGCCTGGCAGATGGTGGACGACGCGCTCGGAGCCCTGGACACCACCCGCCACGAATGGGTGGGTGCAGACCCCGCGACCGTCGCCGCCGCCGGGTGGGTGCTGGTCGACCGGATGAGCCGACTCCTGATCGCGGCAGCGCTGGTCGCGCAGTCCGAGGCAGCCTCGGCTGAGGATGCGGAACGTTTCGTCAACGCGGCCCGCCGGTACGCCTGGAACCACCTGCGGCGTCCGGCGCCCGAGGCGGCGACACCCACCCACGTGCAGCGGTCGGCCGATCTCGTGCACGCCTTCCTGACGCCGGGGAGCATCCCGTGAACGCCCGCCTGCGACTGCTGGGTGATGCGCTGCTTCCCGACAGCCCGGCCGGTCGCACGCTCGCCGTCGGCGCCGGCATCGACTCGCTGGGCACCGGGATGTTCTTCGCGTCCTTCGCCCTGTACTTCATCGGCGTGGTCGGCCTCACCGCGAATCAGATCGCCCTGGCCACCACGACAGCGGGTGCGCTCGCGCTCCTCGCCCCGGTGCCCCTGGGCAGGCTGGCCGACCGGGTGGGGCCGGGCAGGTTCTACGTGGCCCTCCTGCTGTTGCGCGGCGTCGGTTACGGATGCTTCGCGCTCGCATCCGACTTCACCGGCTACCTCGTGCTCACCGTGCTGCTCACCGCGGCCGACCGGGCGAGCAGCCCGATCCAGCAGGCCGTCGTGACGGCCGTGATCGGCGGCCGCGACCGCACCCGGACGATGGCCACCATCCGCGCCATCCGGAACGTGGGTCTCACCGCGGGGTTCCTGCTGGCGGGCGTCGTCTTCGTCACCGGCACGTCCGCCGCGTTCACGGCGCTGTTCCTGGGCAACGGAATCTCTTTCGTGGTCATCGCGCTCGCCGTCCGGCTCGTACTCCGGAGGACGGGAACGGTCGTGCAACGCAAGCCTCTCCCGGCCGATCCCGGGCCTGCCGGAACCGCGGTGCGCTCGCCGTTCCGCGACTGGTGGTTCATGGTCTTCACGGTCGGCAACGGTGTCCTGTCGTTGTACGACACCGTGCTGATCGTTCTGCTCCCGATCTGGGTCATCGAGTACACGTCGGTGCCGCTCGCGTGGGTGCCGGTGCTCATGGCGGTGAACACCGTGCTGACGGTGGTCCTGCAGGTCTACGTCGCCCGGTTCGCCGAGGGCACGTCCGCGGCGGCGCGACTCCTGACGTGGACCGGGGCACTGATGGCCTTCTGCTGCGGTGCACTCGCCGTCGGCCAGATGGCCGCGACCCTTCCGGCGATCCTCGCCGTTGTCGCTGCGGTGGTGGCACTGTCGATCGCCGAGAACATCCACTCCGTGGCCGCCTGGGAACTGTCCGCCGAACTGTCCCCGCCGCCCGCCGTCGCTCGCTATCTCGGCGCATTCAGCCTCGGCATGACGGGCCAGAAGGTCCTCGGCCCCACCATTCTCGTCGTCGTCCTGTTGCCCGCCGGGCTCCTGGCCTGGCCCGTCCTGGCCGGGACGTTCGGGGCCGCGGCGTTGGTCTCCCGGACGGCGGCGCATCGCAGTCTCGCGGAACGCGCACGGGCGAACGAACTCCCGGCCGGCGACCTTCCTGCACTGTCTCCCTTCTCGACACTCGAGGTGAAGAAATGACCGAACACGTCCTCGTCGTCGGCAGCGGCCGCGACCTCCCGGGCCGGGTCCGTGACGCCCTCCCCGGCACACAGACCTCGGTGATCTGCCGACTGGAATTCGTCGCCAAGCTCCGCCGTCTGACCGAGCACACGCGGGTCATCGCCGTGCGGCACGATGCGCCGGACGAGGAGTGGATCGCTCAGGCCACGGCCGCGCACGCGCAGCATCCGTTCACCCGGATCGCCACGTTCGGCGAACGCGACCAGGACCGCTGCGCCGCGATCGGGGAGGCCCTCGGCCTTTCCACGCACTCGCGCCGCACCGTGACATCGGTCCACGACAAGAACGCCATGCGGGCCGCGCTTCGCGAGTCCGGCGTCGACGCCACCGCCTCCGCCGTCGTCGCCGACGTGGAGGCGTTGCGCGCGTTCGCGTTCGACCACGGATTTCCGTGCGTCGTCAAACCGGTGTGTGGCGCGGGCAGTGCCGGGGTGGCCGTGGTTCGGGAGGAGGGCGCACTGGCTGCGGCGTTCGCGCGCGCCGGGGGCGATTTCGACGGCCTGACCACCAGCGGGGTGCTCGTGGAGCGGTTCCACGAGGGCCCGCAATTCAGTGTGGAGGCCTTCTCGGAATGCGGCGAACACCAGATCGTCGCCGTCACCCGCAAGTTCTCCGACCCGGCGAACTTCGTCGAACTCGGGCACGTGGCACCGGCAGCCCTCTCCGCGGCGCAGTCGGAACGGATCCATACGTATGTGACGAGTGTGCTCGACGCCGTCGGCGTGGAGTTCGGTGCAACCCACACCGAGATCGTGCTCACCCCAACCGGTCCCCGGGTGATCGAGACCCATGTGCGGATGGGCGGCGACGAGATTCCGTCCCTGGCCCTCGATGCCACCGGCGTGGACCTCGCCGAATGCGTCGTGCGGCAGACCGTCGGGGAGAAGGTCCTTCCCGGGATCCGGTCCGTCCTCGCCGAGGAACGGCCGGCCCGCTGTTCCGCGATCTGGTTCGCCGCCGCGCCGGTCGCGGGTGTTCTCACCGACGTCAGCGGCATCGACGACGCCCGGAAGGTCGACGGCGTGACCGACGTACAACTCCTGGTCCGCCCAGGCGCCGCGGTCACCGTCCTGGAGTCGTCCGATTCTCGTGTCGCCTACGCACGCGCGGTCGGGGAGACCGCCGAGCAGGCACTCGACGCCGCCCGGGAGGCCATGGCATGCCTCGAATTTCAGGTGCGCGTGGCCGCCGCGAACACGGTGACGGTGTGATCCCGGAGATGTTCCGCCGAGGTCACAGTCCGACAGCGGTCTCCAGGAGATCGAGTTCGGCGTCGAGCTGATCGAGCATGGGGTGCAGATCCGGGACGGTGCGGCGGCAGCCGGTGAGGCCGAAGACGATCTGGTCGTCGCTGCTGGTGCACGTGATGTTGAGTGCCTGCCCGGTGGTGGGGATGGAGAGCGGGTAGAGGGATTCGAGTCGGGCCCCGTTCCAGTACAACGGGGTTCGGGGGCCGGCGACGTTGGAGATGACGACGTTGAACGGTGGCCGCAGCGGACCCCGGCGGCCGAGGAACATCTCGACTCCGAGCGGGGCGGCGCCGAGGGCGCTCATCGCGAGCACCTGGGCGGGACTCATCGACTGGAGGGCCGCCTTGCCCTCGTTCATGCAGTTGCGGACGGTCTCGAGGCGGTGCGCGGGGTCGGGGAGGTGGGTGGCCAGGTTGCACATGAGCACCCCCACCCGATTGCCTCCGGCCCCGGTAGTGGGCGCGCGGAGGGAGACGGGGACCATCGCGATCAGGGGATTGTCCGGCAACGCGTCGCGGGTGTGCAGGTAGGCCCGGAGGGTGCCCGCGCACATCGTCAGCACGATGTCGTTGATGGTGGCGTCGGCGTGCTTGGCCAGCAGGCGGATCCGTTCGAGAGGGAAGGACCGGGCGGCGACGTGCCGGGCTCCGCTGATCGGCACGTTGAACAGGGTGTGCGGTGCGGTCAGCGACACCGCGCCACCCCTGCCGTGCAGGGCACGATCCACGGTGCCGACCGCCGCGGGCAGGAGTCCTGCGACCTCGCCGACCGCGGCGCGGGCGGCGTCCCACGCCATCCCGGGCAGTGCGGAGCCGAGCCCTCCCGAAACCGCGACGCCCGCGTCCGGCACGGCCGCGAGCGTGTTGCGGGGTTGCCAGGGCGTGGGCATGTTCCGACGGTGGGGATCCTCGCTCATGCTGTCGCGGAGCAGCCTCATCGCGGACGCGCCGTCGGCGAGGGCGTGGTGGATCTTGGTGTAGATCGCGTAGCGGCCGTCTGTGAGTCCCTCGATCAGGTGCATCTCCCACAGGGGGCGGCTGCGGTCGAGCAGGGTGCCGTGCAGCCGCGAGACCAGGGTCATCAGTTCGGCCATTCCGCCCGGCTGGGGCAGGGCGTCGCGGCGCACGTGGTGTTCCAGATCGACCTCGTGGTGCGGGAGGGTGTCCCAGCCCCACTGACCGAGTGACGTCACCGAACGGCGGGCCCGCTTGCGGAAGGGCGCCGCCACCTGGTCACCGATCAGCGCGGCATCGAACATCGCGCGCACATCGGCCGCGGATGCCCCCTCGGGTGGCGTGAACACTGCCAGGCCGCCGACGTGCATCGGATGCTCGCGGGATTCGCCGAGCAGAAACAGTGAATCGGTCGGTGCCATCGGCAACAGCATGCGGTGTCCTTACCGTTCCCGAAACCGGATCCACCTGCGCGGATCCGTTCCCCCCGGAACTGTTGTTCATCTCTGTGTAGTCGTATATCAACGTAACGGTTAGATGTGGTTCATGTCACAAACTGGTCTCGCTGTTTATGTTGTACAGCACAACCACGCTTTCCGCCACATGCACGAACGTCCAACAGGTCGATCGCCGGCAGCCCTCCCGCAATGCTCACGAATGCTCTCGGATCAGACGCCCGTGTACACGGTCTTCCCCCAGGTGTAGAAGTCCACCGCGCTGCGGCCTTGCTCCCGGAACGTGTTCGTGGACGAGTCCTTCACTCCGCCGAACGGCACATTCAGGTCGAGCCCGGCGGTCGGGCGGTTGATCTTGACGACGCCGGCCTGTGCCCGGGCCGCGAAGTCCGTCGAGCGGGCGAGGCTGTCGGTGCAGATACCCGCGGTGAGTCCGTAGCGGGAGTCGTTGATGGCGGCGAGCCCGGCCTCGTAGTCGGCGACCTCCAGGACGGCGACGACCGGGCCGAAGATCTCGTCCGTGACCGCCGGATCGTCGAGCGGCAGATCGGTGAGCACGGTGGCCGGGAAGAAGAACCCGGCGGACGGGTCGCCGGCGTAGTCTCCGTGCCGCACTGTTGCGCCCCGCTCGACTGCGGAGCGCACCGCGGCCTGGTCCTGCTCGAACTGCGCGCTGCTCACCACCGCGCCCATGCGGGTCATGTCCGCCGAACCGTCACCCGGAACGTAGCGCGCGGCTTCCTCGACCAGCGCGTCGAGGAACGCGTCGCGGATGCCGGGTGTGACGTACACGCGGGACGTCGCCGTGCAGGCCTGCCCGGTCAGACCGAACGCCCCGGCCGCCACGACCTGCGCGGCATTCCGGGCGTCGTCGAGCACCAGCACACCGTTCTTTCCGCCCATCTCCAGCTGTACCCGGGCTCGGCGGGCGTTCAGGATGTCCTGCAGTCCCAGCCCGACGGTGGTCGAGCCGGTGAAGGACAGCCCCGCGACGCGGGGATCGCGGGCCAGGGCATCACCCACCACCCGACCTTTGCCGTGGACCACGTTGAAGACGCCGGCGGGGAGACCGGCGTCGTGGAGGGCGCGGGCGAGGTGGGTGGCGGACAGGGGTGTGAGTTCGGCGGGCTTGAGCACCACCGTGTTGCCCGAGACGAGTGCGGGGGCGGTCTTCCACGCGGGGATGGCGATGGGAAAGTTCCACGGCGTGATGAGGGCGAAGACGCCGAGGGGTTCGCGGCGGGTGGTGATGCTGGTTCCGGGCAGCCCGCTGGGAAGCACCTCGCCGGTGGCCGCCCAGCCGAGGGAACCGAAGAACCGCAGCACGTCCACGGCGCGCGTGACTTCGCCGCGGGCCTCGGCGAGGGTTTTGCCTTCTTCCCGGACGAGGTCCGCGGCCACCGCGGAACCACGTTCCTGCAGCAGGTTTGCCGCCGTCATGAGGATGGCGCCCCGGGCCGGTGCGGGGAGCGCGGCCCAGGCCGGCTGGGCTGCGGCGGCGGCCGTGACGGCGGCGTCCACCTCGGCGGTGCCGCCGCTCGGTGAGTAGGCGGCGAGTTCGTGCGGGCGGGCCGGGTTCCAGCGCGGGGTGTCCGCGCCGCCCAGCCATTCGCCGTTGAGGAGGTGCTGCGCGGTCGGGACGTCGTTCCGGAAGTGTGAGCCGGCGGGCTCGGTGACGGTCGTGGTCATCGTGTCTCCTCGAGATGTGGAGGGCGGGGGTCTAGAGGCTGCGGATCAGGCCGCCGTCGCAGCGGAGTGCGACGCCGGTGATGTACGACGCCGGGGCGCTGCACAGGAACGCGGCGGCGGCGCCGAATTCGTCGGGGTCGCCGTAGCGACGGGCCGGGATCGTCTTGCGGGATTCGAGTTCGATGTCGGTGACGGTGACACCGCGGCGCTTCGCGGCGGCCGCGTCCAGTTCGGCTACCCGGTCGGTGGCGATCCGTCCCGGCAGCAGCAGGTTGACGGTGACGCAGTCGAGCGCGACCTCGGCGGCGAGGGTCTTGAGGTATCCCGCGAGGGCAGCGCGTCCCGTGTTGGACATCGCCAGATTGGGCAGGGGCGCAGCAACTCCGGACGAGCCGATGGCGAGAACCCGGCCCCAGCGGCGCTCGCGCATGCCGGGTAGCACCGTCGACACGAGCGCGTGGTGCGGGCGGAGCAGGATGTCGAATGCTGCTGCGAGATCATCGGCGCCCAGGGTCGCCGCCGCGCCGGGTCGGGGTCCGGGGCCGTTGAGGACCACGATGTCGACCGGTCCCAGCTCCGCTTCGGTGCGCCCGACGGCGGTCGCGGTGCCGTCGGGGGTGCTCAGGTCGGCCTCGACCGCGACGGCACCGTCGAGTGACGACGCGATCTCCTGGGCGCGCTCGCGCCGCCGTCCGGTAATCGCGACGCGTGCCCCTTCGGCCGCGAGGGCACGGGCGACCGCGAGGCCGAGACCACCCGTGGACGCGGCGACGAGAGCCGTCTTGCCTCGGATTCCGAGATCCATCAGATCCTCCCTGCGGTGAGCGTCTCGACGGCCCGCGAAGCCTCCGCCAGATGCGTTGTCAGACTGTCGCGGAGCACCTCCGGGAACTTGGCGGCCGGGGCCCGCACAGCCGAGTCGCGGATCAGTCCGCGCTGCAGCAACAGCTCCTTGCGAACGGCCAGAGCGATCCTCGCCTGCTGCTCGAAGTTGACGAGGGGCAGGAACGGCTGCAGGACCTCGCGGGCGGCCTCGTAACCACCCGTCTGCCAGGCCCGGACACAGGCCACCAGCGCTTCGGGACAGGAGAATCCGGTCATGGCACCGGCGGCGCCGGAGTTCAGTTCGTCCAGGAGGCCCTGGCCACCGAGCCCGCCGAAGACCGAAACATCGACGGCAGCAGTGAGTTCGGCGATGGCCACGGACGTCGGTGGTGCCTCGGCCTTGACGGCCACCACGAACTCGCAACGCCGCACGACGGCGGCCAACGAGGCAGTGCCGATGGCCACGCCGCTCGCCGCGGGATAGTCCTGCAGCACGACGTCGGCGCCGGTAACGCGGTGGACGGCCTGCAGGTGGTCGGTGACGACGTCGGGGTCGGCCGAGTTGGCCTGCACCATGAACGCTCGGATCCGGTCGCCGGCCACGGATCGGGCGGCACGGATCTCGTCGATGACCGGACGGGTGGTGAGCGCGGTGACGCCCACCACGAGCGGGAGATCGGAAGCCTCGGTGACGGTTTCGAGGACGAGGGCACGTTCGTCCGTCGACAGCGCCGCGGCTTCACCGAACACTCCGAGCACCGTCAACCCGACGGCGCCGACCCTCTCGTAGTGCTCCACCAGATTTGCGAGGCTGTCGGTGTCGACATCCTGGGTGCTGCCGATGAACGGTGTGGCGACGACGCCCCACACCCCGTGTTCCAGTGATTCGCGCATGGTTCTTCCTCTCCGTTGAGCTACTCGCCGGACCACACCGGCGCGCGCTTTTCCTGGAACGCCAGCACGCCCTCGGCGGAGTCCTTGCTGTCCAAGGCGTCCATGAGTGCCGGAAGTCGCAGCCCCCGAGCTTCGGCGGCGGTGAGATGGGCTGTGCGCGTGACCATCTGCTTGACCGCACGCAGCGAGGTGGGCGCACACGCCCGGATCTGGTCGAGCCAACGATCCACGGCGGCGTCCAGCTCCTCCGCCGGGACCACCTCGTTGACGAGTCCCATGGCCTCCATTTCGGCTGCATCGGCCTTGCGTCCGGTCAGGAGCATGCCCATGGCCTGGGTATGGGGAACCCGGCGCACCAGCTGATGGATGCCGCCGTCGAGCGCCAGTCGCCCGACCCGCGGCTCCGTCAGACCGAACCGGGCGCGGTCGGACGCCACCACGATGTCCGCGCCCAGAACGATTTCCATGCCACCGCCCAGCGCGTAGCCGTTCACCTTGGCGATCACCGGAACGTCCAGGGTGGTGCGCAGACTCAGTCCGCCGAAGCCGTTGGCGTCCAGCTCGGCCCAGTACTCGAGGCCGGTCTTGTCCACCGCGGCGGAGCTCATGTCCGCTCCCGTGCAGAAGGCCTTCGGCCCGGCGCCGGTGACGACCACCGCGCGGATGCTGCGGTCCTGCTCCAGCTGCTCCCAGATGCCGTTCAAGCGTGCGGCGGTGGGACCGTCGACGGCATTGAGCACGTGCGGGCGATTGATCGTCACCGTCGCCACACCGTCGTCGATTGCCAGGATGACGTCGTCGGCGTTCTCGGTCATGCGAGGACCCCCAGCGCCACCAGACGCGCGATCGCGTCGTCGTCGAAGCCGTGTTCCCTCAACACCTCGGCGTTGTGTTCGCCGAGACGGGGTGCGCTGTGTCGGATGGAGGGTGGGGTGGCGGAGAGCCGGATGGGTGCGTTGAGCATCTTCACCGTGCCGACGCTGGGATGGTCGGCTTCCACGATCATGCCGTTGACCCGGGTCTGCTCGTCGGCCAACGTCTGCTCGAGGGTATTCACCGGCGCGTTCAGCAGGCCCTCCTCCTCGAGCTTCTGCGTCCAGTACTCCGTGGTGTTCGTCGCGAAGCGTTCCCGGAAGATCGCCTGCAGCGCGGGCTTGTTGTCGAACTGAAGTTCCTTCGTGGAGAACTCCGGCCGGAGCGTGAGGTCCTCGTCCAAGCCGAGGGCGCGGGAGATGTGCAGGAGCGGGTCGGCCGTGAATCCGCCGACCATGCAGACGGCTCCGTCCGTGGTGGGGAAGACTCCGGTGAAGGGCATTGCGCCCCAATTGACTTCGTAACCGCGATTGAGCTGCATGCACGCTTCCTGCATCTGCATGTGCAGCATGGAGTCGTACATGGTCACCTCCACCTTCTGTCCCGTGCCGTACTGCTCGCGGGCACGGAGCGCCAGCAGGATTCCCTGCATCAGGTGCATGCCGGTGGTGTAGTCGCACAGCGTGGTCGGGTAGACGACGGGTGGCGCATCGTCCGACTCGCGACGCCACATGACGCCGGAATACGCCTGCGCGATCGCGTCCTGGCCCCCCTTGTGCGATAAGGGACCTTCCGTTCCGAAACCGGTGCCGGACGCCCAGATGATCCCGGGGTTGTCCTTCCTCAGCTCGTCGTACCCGAAACCCATGCGTTCCATCACGCCGGCCCGGAAGTTGCTGACCACCACGTCCGCGTCGCTCATGAGCGTGCGCAGCACGGCCCGGCCGTCCTCGGTGCGCGTGTCCACGCTGATGCTGCGCTTGTTGCGGTTGATGGCCAGGAAGATCGGGTTGTCCTGCCCGTCCGGGTCGGGGAACGAGTTCCGGGCGATGTCACCGGCACCGGGTCGCTCGACCTTGATGATGTCTGCGCCGTAGTCGCCCAGCATCTGCGTCGCGCTGGGACCCATGTAGACCTGGGTGAAGTCCACGATCTTGATGCCGGTCAGCGGAAGCTTCGGGCCGGCCGGAACCGAGACAGCAGCGGGGGCGGTTCTCGCCGGGTGGTCTGTCGTCGTGAAAGTCAGCTCTTCGGTGGTGGTGCTCATGCCGAGACCGTCGCTTCCTGGTCGATGGTGGCGTTGGCGGAGGGGATGTCGCCGGGGTCTGCGCCGTGGCTGCGCATGCCCGCCTGGATGTCCAGGGCGGACACGCTGCGGACGGTCACGTCGTCCCGGACGGCGATGGCCGCCGCGACGCCGACCGCCTGACCCATGGCCATGCACGGCGGGATCTCGCGGGACATCTTCTGGGCGTCGGGGGTCGCCGAGTAGTGCCGGCCCGCAACGAGTAGCTGCTCGACTTCCTTCGGGAGGAGTGAGCGGTACGGGTAGTAGTAGTCGCGCCCGCGGGCGACGGAGTCGGCGAAGTGCCGTCGCGTGGTCACGTCTTCCTTGGTCATGACGTACTCGCCTTCGAGGAGGCGGGTCTGCCGGACGCCCAGCTGGGATGCGACGTCCACGATGTAGCAGTTGCCGAATCCGGGGAGGTGCTCCTTGACGTACTCCACCGCCTCGGTGATGCGGTCGCGGGCCGCGAACTCGGCGGCCGTGAGGTCGCCCGGGTCGGTGCCGTCGAAACCGCTCATGTGCGGGGCGTTGCACCAGACGACGCCGTCGAGCGGTGTCTTGAGCCACCACAGCTCCCAGGCGCCGCCGAGCAGTCGCTTGATCTTGCGGTTGAGGGCTCGCGCTTCCTTGGGATTCCCCTGTTCGAAGCGTTCGGCAGCTGCCGTGTCCACGCCGCCCAGCCGGAACACGAGCGTGGTGATGTAGCTGTCCTTGATGTGGGCGGCACCGGCACGGGATGCGACGTCGATGTCGCCCGTCGTGTCGATGACCACGTCCGCCAGGAACGCCTGGGGACCGGACTTGGTTTCGCACACCACGCCTTTGACGACGCCGTCGTCGACGATGGGACGCGAGAACCAGGTGTGCAGTCGGAGGTTGACGCCGGCTTCGCGGACGAGGTCGTTGGAGACGCGCTTCCAGCCGTCGGGATCGAATGCGGCGGCGTAGCAGATGGGTTTGGGGTTGGTGTGGGAGTGGAAGTCGAAGGTTCCGTAGCGGCCCCATTTGTTCCACAGTTCGGTGGAGGCCGTGCGGTCTTCTCTGGGCGGGACGACCGCGAGGTCCAGTGCCTGGAGCCGCTCCACGTACTCGGAGACGATTCCGGTGACCGTGATGTCCTGGCCGTTGATCATGTCGTCGAGGACCAGCACCATGCCGCCGGACGCCAGGCCCCCGAGCGACGAGTAGCGCTCCAGCAGAGTGACACTGGCACCGGAGCGGGCGGCCGTGACCGCGGCGGATACCCCGGCGGGGCCACCGCCCACCACGAGCACCTGGGAGCGGTTGACGACGGGCGCCGTGAGGTCGTGGCTGGCGACGCGCAGATCGAGGTTGGTCATGGGAGTCCTTACTTTCCGACGAAGATTCCGTTGGCACGGCGAGCAAGCAGGTAGAAGACGATGCTGAGGATGGAGAGAACGGCCACGTAGACCGGAAATATCCAGTTGGCGTTCACGGATTGGAACCACACGAGCAGGTAGGAAGCAGTGCCGCCGAACAGCGCGACGCCGACCCCGTACCCCAGCGACACACCGGCGCCACGGCAGTTCTTGGGCATCAGCGACGTGCTGACCACGTTGTAGAGGGTCATGTTCAGCACCAGGACCACCGAGCCGCCCAGAAGCACGACCGCGAAGCCGCCGATCCCGGGTTGCACGTACATCAGCATCAGGAAGACGGCCGGGACGGCCAGCGCGCGGGTCCAGAGGAACCAGCGTGACATGGATTTGCCGTCCGTCAGCTTGCCGACCACCCAGCTGCCGGCGACCAGAACGACGCCGAGCGCCGTCGTGAGGGCGAATACCGCGGTGGGATCTTCCTTGAAGTTGCTGCGTGCGGCCGCCGGCAGTCCGACGTTCCACGCGTAGTTGTAGGCCTGGGCGGCACCCACCACGAAGATGATGGCGACGACGCTGAGCCAGTGTTTGCGGACGCCCGTCCAGACGGCGCCGGTGGTGTTGTCCGACAGTTCTTCCGGGCGCATGGTTTCGGGCAGAGCGCGGCGCAGGTATACGACGACGACGCCGAACACGGCACCGATGACGAAGGGGATCCGCCAGCCCCATTCACCCATGGCGGCCCCGCCGATGATCAGACTGCACAGGAAGCTGACCAGGGACGCCAGGAGCACGCCGAGGTTGACATAGAACGACATGACGCCCGCAACCAGGCCTTCTCGTCCGACGGGGACGAGTTCGACGGCATGGGCCGTGGAGAGCGGCGCCTCGATGCCGGTGGAGACGCCCTGCACGACGCGGCAGGCGACGAGGATGGCCCCGGCCCACGCCCCGATCTGTGCGTAGCCGGGGGTGATCGCGATGATCAGGGTGGTCACGGCCATCGTGCTGATGGAGATCAACATGACTCGGCGTCGGCCGATCCGGTCCGCGAGGGTTCCGAGCATGACGCCGCCCAGCGGCCGGAACGCGAAGCCGACCGCGAAGACGGCCAGGGTGTTCAGGGTGGCGCTGAGGGGGTCGGTGGAGGGGAAGAAGTTCGGTCCGATGAAAGCCGACAGGAGTCCGAAGACCATCCAGTCGTACCATTCGAGGGCATTGCCGAGGCCGAGGCCGAGGAGGCCTTTACGGACCTCGGGGGTGAGTTGTTGCTGCCTGCTCGATGCTGTCACAGTGGTGTCAAGCAATGGTCTTGTCCTTACGCTGGCACCGCGAGGGTGCAAGAGGGTATGACGCATCACGGCGACGGGATGCGTTGTGTCGGGCCGTTCAGGCGGCCGGACAGTAAGGAGGGTTGGGTTGACGGCCGGCGGTGGACGCCGGGCTCACCACGGTGTGGTGCCTCGACCCAATTCGCTACGCATACCTCTTCGTAGCTGTTCTCGTACCGATGCGGGATGTCCGGGGAGATGATGTCCCGTTCCGGTGCGTGTCGCTAACGGCCGGCGTTGGACGCCGGACTCACCACGCGTGTGGTGCGTTGACCCAGATCGCTACGCATACCTCTTCGTAGCTGTTCTTGTACCAGTGCGGGATGTCCGAGGAGAAGGTGATCGAGTCGCCCGCCTCCAGAGAATGGCATTCCCCGTCCAGATAGATGTCCTTGCGGCCGGCAAGAATGATGCCGAATTCTTCGCCGCTGTGACGGAACGGGGTTGCGCTGGTGTCGTGCCCGGGCGGCGTTTCGATCCATTGCGCCTCCAGGGCACCGCCGTTGAGCTCGGGGGTGAGCAGTTCGTAGACGGCTTCCCCCATCGACTTCTTGGTGACGCCGACGAGGTTGCGCCGCTCGTGTTTTCGCACGACGGGTGATTTGGTGTCCGGTTGGCCGATGAAAAATTTGCCGACCGGGATGTCCAGCCCGTGGGCCAGCTGAGCCAGGGTGGTGAAGGACGGGTTGGCCAGACCGCGCTCGATCTGGCTGACGATCGCCGGGCTGAGTCCCGTGATTTCCGAGAGCTGCGCAAGGGTCATGCCCTTCTCCTTGCGCATGGTGCGAATCTTGTTGCCGACGGTCGTCAGCAGGGCACTCGTTGCGGGCGGAGCGTGCGTGGTCCTCTCGGCCGTCATTGGCGTTTCCTCCCGCTGGGTGGCCTGACTCACAGAACTATAGTGAAGATCTTCAGCGAGTCAATGACTCTTCTTAAATATTCTAAAAAAATTCATTGGATCCGTGGTAGCCGGAGCTGACCAGGTCCGAGTCGGCGCTCCCGGCGACCCCGCGCTCAGAGTTCGAGGTACAGGAAGTTGTCGGCCCAGTTCGTCTCGCCGCTCGTCGTAGCGAAGTAGAAGATGCGCTCCGAGAATCCGCAATCGAAGTACTCGGCGACCTTCGATTCGCCGGGGGCGAGAGTGCCGAGGTTGATGCTCGGATAGATGAGCGGCGTGTGGACCGTGACTCCGGTGGCGGTTCCGTCACCCCCGTTCGTGACACGCACGGTGCACGCGTTGACACCCTCGGCGTTCGCTTGCGTGATAACCAGGTCGGGTCCGTCGCCGAGGGAGCCGAACGGAGCGGCGGACGCCGTTGCCGCCCCCGCAGTCACCAGTCCCGCGACCATGGCCCCCGCGACTGCCGTACGTCCAAAATTGCGCATGGTTGTGCCCTTTCCTCGGTTGTCCGGATTGTCCCGATCCGTACGCTACTGTCGCCCACCCGCACGAGGCGTGCAGTCGAACGTAACTGCACGGTCGTGTAGTGACTCCGAGGTCGCCTCGATGGCAATACCGCGTCCCGAGTGCCGGGTGCGTTCACATCGTCGGGGTGGCGTCCCTCGAAGGTGGCGGGGCGCCGTCACGGATGCGGGCGAGTTCGGACCGGGCAAACGCGACACGGCCGGTGTCCGCGCCGCGGGCGGCGGCAAGTTCGTCGGCGAGCTCGTCGGCGGCGTCGAGGACATGTACGGCGCGGGTCCGCTCCATTCGTCCGACTTCGGCCTTGCGGAACGCCTTTCGCGCTCTGCGGTCGCCGCACATCGCCTCGAGTTCCGCGGCGGTCAGCACGCCCCGGGCGACCTCGGGCGCCATGATCGCGCGTAAGAACTGTCGTTCTGTCGGGACCGTCATCGCGAATACTTTGATGGCGACTACCAGGGCGATGACGATGACCGCGAACATCAGCACGAAGAGCAGCGCCGCGTGGCCCCGCACGAGAGCAGCCATGGAGTCCCACACCCCGTGCAACAGCATCGCGGTCGCCATCAATGCGAGTCCCCGCCCGACCTTGCGAGGTTCAGCCGGCCGACCGACGAGATAGACGAGCCCGGCACAGAAGACGGCGCTGTAGAGAATGTGTGCGCTGACTCCGGTGGCCATCCGCATCCACACCGTCGACATCGCCGACTCGACCTGGTTGGCACCGAACTGCGAGCCCGCGGATCCCAGCGCGTACGCGACGTCTTCGACGATTTGGAATCCCAGGCCGATGAACGCGCCCAGGATGAACCCGTCGAAGGCGGTACGGACCAGGCGAGGAGCCAACGAGATCAGCAAAAGCAGCCCGACGCCTTTGGCGATCTCCTCGTCGAACGGCGCCGCCAGTCCCGCGCCCCAGTCCAGCGCCCAGGCCTGGCCGAATGCCTTGGCGTACAGAGCGCGCACCGCATCGTTGGCGTGCGCTGCCATGGTCCAGGTGGCGGCGAGGCCACCCCACAGGAACGCCACGACGACCAGCGCGGCGGGCTGACGGGCGTAGCGGTCGATGTGGTGGGTGAACCACCAGAAGATCGCACCGTAGACGGCGAACAGTACCAACGCCACCACGATCGCCTGCCGGTACGCGGCGTACTGACCGGCCAGCATCGAGGCGAAGGAGAACAGGCCCGTGACGACGAGCATCAGATACACCCAGAAAGCGAGGTTGCGGGGCTGGAAGAAGGTGAACGACCTTCCCCACCCGGAGTTGTCGATCGCTGCGACGCGGTCGGCGTCGAGATCGTCGAGTTGCGGTGTGGTCACGAGCCCTCCCCGGTGCGGTGGCCGATGCTGGTGATCATGCGGGCAATGGTGACGGTGGTGTCGCCGGAGACCTCGGCGGGGCCGGTGGCCACCACTTCGACACCACGGCCGTCGAGGACGAACGCCGCAATCACGCCGTCGGAGTGGGTGCCGGAGTACCCGGCGATTACCCCCCGGTCACCGGTGTCGGTGACAATCGTTTCGGGGCTGCCGGTGACGTGCAATCCCTGCGCGCCGTGCAGGGCGTCGGTGGTGTCGGCGATCTGGGCGAGCAGGGCTTCGGCGTCGCCGCTGAACTCGCCGGTGTGGACGGTGAACGCCACGTCGCCGTCGACGACGGTGGCGGTGTCGGGGTATTCGCCCGAGACCGGTCTGTCGCCGACCCGCACGCCCGACGTGATGCCCCACCCGGTGGCCGGGGTGAAGGTGACATCGCCCTTCACCTCGAGCACGTCGCCGGCGGCGACCGCGTCGGCGTAGGGCACCGCGCGATCGATTGCCGGCAGAATCAGTGCCATCACCGACGCGACGGCGATGACGATCAGCGCTGGGGCGATCGTGGCGCGGTCCAGGCCGAACCACCTCCGATCGACCGGAACCCAACGGTCGTCGGGTTCGGACGGGCGTGCGGGAGCATCGCGTGCGTCGTCGATCCTTGTTCCAGTTGTCACGGTCACCATCCCTCGATGGACATTTGTTCAGAACATACGGGCTCGATTCCGGATCCGCGATCCAGACATCGGCCGGTTCGCGAACTCAATACACGTCGATCTCCGTGTCGCTGGGGATGTGCGGGCGGTCGGTTGTGAGCGTGACCTCGACGCGGCCGGATCCCGTCTCGAGGTGCGTCCACGGCTCCGCCGGGAAGTCGATCACCCCTCCACTGACGTCGGCGGACCACGATCCCGCAGCGCCGGTATCCAGGTTGCGCCAGTGCAGCGTCGCAGATACCGAGCACAGCACTCCAGGCGTCGCCGAGATCCCGACGAACGTCGCGTTCAGTCGAACGTAGACCAGCCCGGGCAGACCGTCCGTGGCAACGGTGACTCCTCCGATGCGGCCGCCGCAGGCAATTCCGTGAGCGACAGTCGCGGTGTCGGGGATGTTCACCCACCTGTCTCGAGTCTGATCCGCCGCGGCTGGGGCGGCGGCGCCGAACAGCCCGGCGAGCACCAGTCCGCTGATCGTGATCGACTTGCCAAGCGTAAGAAGGGGCATAGTGCTCCGGATCTGCCGACTCGTCGTGGTTTGATCGAGTTATGACTGAGGAGAACGGGATTCCCACCGTCGTGACCGCCAGCCGCATTATCGCAGCCCCGGCGCGGACGGTCTTCGAATTGATTGCCGACCCGGCGCAACAGCCGCGTTGGGATGGCAACGACAACCTGGCCGAGGCCGCCGCCGGGCAGCGGGTACGCGCCGTCGGTGACGTGTTCACCATGACGCTCACCAACGGCGGCATCCGCGACAACCACGTGGTCGAGTTCGAGGAGGGGCGCCTGATTGCATGGCGGCCCTCGCTGCAAGGCAACCAGCCGCCGGGTCATCTGTGGCGCTGGGAAGTCGACCGGGTCGACGACGCGCACGTCCGCGTCACGCATACCTACGATTGGTCGCGATTGACCGACGAGAAGCGCCTCCAGCGCGCCCGGGCCACCACGTCGGACATGCTTCTGGCCTCTGCCGACAGGCTCGCCGAACTCGCCGAGTCAAACGACCAACCGCCTCCAACCTGACCTGTCGCGGACGGTCCCGCGTCACCGACCGGGCACGACCGAAATCGTTCCCTGGCAGACGGCGTTCTGCGAATTGACGAACCACCATCCCGCGCCGGTCTGGACGGTCACGGTGAACGACACCGCGCCGGTTCCTGTCCAGGTCCGGTTGATCGGAATTCCGGGCTTCTGCTGCCAGGCCGCCTCATCGCTGACGCTGTGCCCGGTCGCGCCGGTGGTCGCGTTGTGCCAGTCGACCGACACCCGCGTGCCGTACCAGTTGATCCCGATGCTCGGGATGAGACCACCGGGCGGCGTCGGCAGTTCGTTGCCGCCGCTCAGCAGAATTGCCGGCTCCAGTGCAGACCCACCCGGTCGCAGCGACTCCCCGGACGCGGCGTTGATGGTCCACGTGAACGGCGGTGCCCAGACGAGGGGATTCGCGCTCGAGCACGTCATTGTCGTCGACGTCGGTGGCGCGGGCTGAGCATTCGCGACAGCGCCTCCTCCGGCCGCCACTGCGGTTCCCAGTCCGACAGTTGTGAGTGCCGCGGCACATACCCGTCGTCCCAGCTGTTTGCTCATGAGCGCTCCATTTCTTCGTCACCGCGAGAATTGAGACGTCCGTCGCCCCCCATTCCATTTCGGAGGCGGGACAGGATCTGTTACAGACCGTGCGAACTGGACCGCCACTCACGCAGCTGTATTCGGCGACCAACGCTGCCCTGGACGAACCTCGGATGGCGGGCCCGTAGTTGCCCGTTGCTGGCTACGCTGGGTGTATGGAGCACTACGTCCGCAAGGAACCAATCCCGTACGAGTCCGCGACAGCACCGGTCCGTTCGGGGAGCTGGTTCCGGCGGGCACTCCGACGGCTGGAAGTCACGCTCCGTGGGCTCATACATGATCGGAAACCGAGTCCGTACTCGTCAATTTCACCGCGGCGCATGGACGGCTCCCACACCGATATCTTTCCTTTCAACAGCAGTGACGGAGGAGTAGGCGGCGGGCTGTGAACCGTTGATGCCCGCCAACCCGCCAGCAGTAACGACCTACGAAGGCTCTCGATGTATAAGGCAGTTGCTCAATGCAGAGCGCGGGGCGTCAGGAGGTCGGCAGTGGAGATCTGGTCTCGAAGACCGCGTGCACCTCTCGCAAGGGCGATCGCTCTCATGGTATTGATGTTCGGGTTTCTTGGGGTTACCGCTTCGGCAGCGACTGCGGCACCGACCGACACGAAACCGGGCGAGACCACCGTGCCGTTCCAGGTGTCGTCGCCGTATCTGTCTCGATGTGGGGGGCTCGCCACGTGCATGCTCCCCTGGGTGGTCGCGATGACACCCACTGCGACCTCGGGCGGCGAACCAGAAGTGGTCGTGTTCGAAGCGCGAGAACCACTTCCCACCGGCGCCTACTGCGAGAGCGCGTGGGTTCATTGGCTCAACCTCGAAACCGGCGCTCGCGGGTCCGTCCTGCTGGAACCGGTCTCGCTCTATACGTGCGAACGTCGATCGGCCGGGGTACGCACGGGAGCCGGCCAGGTTGTAGCGGTGGCAACGCTGAACTCTCCATGGCCCGTTCTCCATCCAGCCGGTGGGACGTTCGTCGTTCCGTAGCGCGCGAGTTGGCAATCGAGCTGACAGCGATGATTCAGCCAAATGGCAGCGGTCGGTCCCTCACTGGAATGGAGTGCAAGTGAAAAGGGTTATCGCAGTAGCCATCCTGTCCTTGATCCCGCTGAGTATCTGTGTGCCGGCGGCATCCGCCGATCCCGACCCGTTCGGGTACAAGGACCGGACCTCCACCTTCGTCACGCCCGTGGACCCCGGCGCGTTCGGCGTGAACGCCGGCAGATCGATCATCCTGAGTCCGTACGGCACGGGCCGAACGATCGAGTGTGCGTCCTTCCACGGGCAGAGTTGGTGTCGCCAGTTCGATCACCTCGGGAATGAGCACGATCTGCAGCAGGTGAAGATTCCGACCGGGTCGACTGAGTGGGATTACCGCGGGGTCTGGATCTACAACCCGTTCTGACATCGACCCCGGTGAGCCAGCGGAACGGCCGAACGCAGCGAAGTGATTGTCCACGGTAGCCGGATCGGCGAGAATTGGTGCCGTGCGAGTTCTGGTCGGCTAGCTCATGAGCCGGCCGCACAAGGAGGCATTGTCCCGAGCGGCAGGGGGTATCACGCATGGTGCAACCAACGGAGCTATACCGCGTGCGAAGGATCGGCAGGAACGCCCCTCTCGCGATTTTCTCGATCATCCTGGCCGGAGTCCTGTTCGCGGGTGGGTGTGGGCAGCAGGACACACAGGCCGATGCCGAATCGCAGCAGGATGCGACGACATCCGGGACGAATCTGTTGCCGCCGGAGGTTCTGGTGGGGCTGGACGTCGTACAGAACTACTTCCCGGAGATAGGCCAACAGGCGGCGACGAGTGAGAACTCCACTGCGTCCGGTGCCCCCGACGCGACGAGAATGGTGATCTACGAAGGGGGCGACGGCAGAAGGGTAACCGTCTCTGTCGATCGATATCCCAGCGCCGACGCAGCCTCGACCGCGTTCGAGCAGGCGATCGACAAAAGTGAAGTCGTCCAGGGGTTCGTCGCGCTACCGGCGCCGGCCGATGTCGGCGACAAGGCATTCGCGGGTTCCGTAACTCAGGGAGCGGACACGCACATCGGGTACGGCGCGCTTGCCGGCGAGTACGTCATCGGGGTGACGTCGGCCGGCTATCCGGCGACCACCGAGAATGTCGAAAAGCTGACCGGTCTCACGCGCGACGCGGTCGAGAAGGCCACAACAGGCTAGGGAAACGCAGGACCCCGTGCCAACACCGCGTCAGGATTGCGGCCACCGGAGTCATATTGCCGTCAAGAACGGCCGCGACCTCGCGTGGCGGGGGTAGATCTGGAACTGAATCCCCGAGGAGGTTCCGATGACGCTTCATCTTCCCCACCGGTTCGTGCACGAGCAGCCACGGCAGAACACGGTGCTCGACCTCTCGGTGCTCGGCACGGACGGCCCGGGCATCGAGGAGGCATTGCGCGCGGTGATGGAGCAGCCACAACTGCGGCTGGTCGGTTTCCGCTGCGCTGCGGATTTCGTAGCGATCGACGGGGCGATCGGGCTGATGGAACAGGTCCGACGCGAGTACGGCGCGATCCTGACGGAACTCGTCGTGCAGGACGAGGATCGGGCCGACGTACAGGGGACCGTCGACGAGGCCTTGGACGAGGCCTGCGCCCGCAACCGGTATCCCCGTCCGAGCGTCGCGTTCACGAACGCCCGAATTTCCACCTTGACGAAATCTTGACGCCGTCACCCCTTGCGCCCGGTTAAACACGCGTTTAGCGTACTAAACATGCGTTCAACCAATGCCGGTTCCGAGGTCCCGCACCCCGATATGACCACCCGCGCGCGAGTGCGCGACGCGGCCATCACGGTGTTCGGCAATCACGGCTTCAGTACCGGAGTGCGGGCGATCGCCACCGCCGCCGGAGTGTCACCTGGCCTGGTGATCCACCATTTCGGGTCGAAGGACGGCCTGCGCGCCGAATGCGACGAGCACGTCCTGCGGATCATCCGGGAGCAGAAGGCAGAGGCGATATCCACGCCCGGGCCGGCGGGCACCATGCAAGCTCTCGCCGACATCGAGCAGTACGCCCCGCTCGTCGCGTACATCGTGCGGAGTTTTCAGGCGGGCGGCGGCCTCGGCGAATCCCTCTTCGAGCACATGGTGGAAGACACCGAGCAGTATCTCGCGCTGGGAGTGGCGGCCGGAAGCGTCCGGCCCAGCCGCAACCCGAAGGCGCGGGCGCGATACCTCACCCTCTACAACGTCGGCGCCATGCTGCTCTACCTGCAGATGCGCGCCGACAAGGAAGCTCCGCTCGATTACGCCACGGCCATCCGCGACCTCGCCACCGACGTCACACTGCCCGCCCTCGAGATGTACACCGAGGGCCTGCTGCCGGATTCGTCGACGCTCGAGGCATATCTGGCCACCGCAGACGGCGCCGCGCAGGCGGGCGCGGCTCCCGCAGAACATACCGACTCCCCGAACTAGGAGCAGCTATGAGTGCGATCATCGAAGTGCGCAACCTGGTGAAGACGTTCGGGCGAACCCGGGCGTTGGACGGACTCGACCTCGAGGTCGGCGAAGGGGAGGTGCACGGGTTCCTCGGGCCGAACGGCGCCGGCAAATCCACCACCATCCGCGTCCTCCTCGGCAGCCTGCACTCCGACAGCGGCGAGGCCACCGTGTTCGGCCGCGATCCCTGGCGCGACGCCGTCGCCCTGCACCTCGACATGGCGTACGTCCCCGGCGACGTGACACTGTGGCCGTCGTTGTCCGGCGGCGAGACCATCGACCTCCTTGCGCGGATGCGCGGCGGACTGGACGAGACCCGCAAGCAGGATCTGATCGAGCGCTTCGACCTCGACCCGCGAAAGAAGGGGCGGGCGTATTCGAAGGGCAATCGTCAGAAGGTGGCATTGGTATCGGCGTTCTCGTCCGACGCTCGCCTGCTGCTGCTCGACGAACCGACGTCGGGCCTGGATCCGTTGATGGAACAGGTTTTCCGTGAGTGTGTCGCCGAGGCCCGCGACCGCGGTGTGACGGTGTTGCTGTCCAGTCACATCCTGTCCGAGGTGGAGGCGCTGTGCGAGCGGGTCACCATCATCCGGTCGGGGCGGACGGTCGAATCCGGGACACTTGCGTCGATGCGGCATCTCAGCCGTACGTCGATCACCGCCGAACTTCTCGGCGATCCCGGCGATCTGAGTCGCATCGACGGCGTGGCGGACATCCAGTTCGACGGGTCGACGCTGCACTGCCAGGTCGACAGCGAACATCTCGGCGAGCTCATCCGGGTACTCGGCGACACCGGGGTTCGCAGCCTCGTCAGTCAGCCGCCGACCCTCGAAGAACTCTTCCTGCGGCACTACGAGATCGACGACGGCACGACGGCGTCGTCCGACACTGTGGAGAAGGTGCGGGCATGAGTACCGCAACGGTGTCCCGGTACCGGCCCGTCGAGCCGGCGCCGGTGACTTCCTCGGATTTCAAGGGGACGCTGCACTTTCTGCGGTTGTTCCTGCGCCGGGATCGGATCGCGCTGCCGCTGTGGATTCTGATCTTCGCGTTCGCGCCCGCGCTGTACGTGGCGAGCATCGCCGACATCTACACCTCCGACGCCCAACTGGCGGAGTTCGCGGCCACCACGGCGGCCAGCCCCGCGCAGATCGCCATGTACGGGCCGATCTTCAACTCCAGTCTCGGCTCGGTGGGCGTCTGGAAGGCCGGCATCTACTACACGCTGATCGGGCTGGTGGTGATCCTGACGGTCATCCGGCACACCCGCGCCGAGGAGGAGACCGGCCGTGCGGAGCTTCTGGACTCCACCTCCGTCGGACGGTACTCGGGCCTGACAGCGGCGCTGCTCCTCGCCGGGGGCGCGTCCGTCGTCACCGGGATCCTCTGTGCAGCAGCGTTGCTCGCCCGAGACCTTCCGGTGGGCGGTTCGGTCGCCTTCGGGACGTCGCTGGCCTGCTCCGGTCTGGTGTTCACGGCGGTCGCAGCCGTTGCGGCGCAGGTGAGTACCGGCGCCCGCGTCGCGCGCGGCGTCGCGTTGACGGTGCTCGGGGTCGCGTTCGCGCTGCGCGCGGTCGGTGATGCCGGGTCCGGCACCCTGTCGTGGGTCTCACCGCTCGGCTGGGACCTGCAGATCCGTCCGTATGCCGACGAACGCTGGTGGGTAGTCATTCCCAGCCTCGTCACGGCAGTCGTACTCACCTGGGCGGCATACGCTCTCCTGCGCCGACGCGATGTGGGCGCCGGTCTGATCGCCGAGCGTCCCGGCCCCACGGACGCGTCGCCGGCGCTCGCCGGAACTCTGGGACTGGCGTGGCGGATGCACCGCGGAACGCTCGCGGCCTGGACCGCCGGGCTCGGACTGTACGGCCTGCTCATCGGCAGCGCCGCCAAGGGGGTCGGCGGTCAGATCGGCGACAGTCAGACGATCCGGGACATCATCACGCGGATGGGCGGCTCGCAGTCGTTGGAGAAGTCGTTCATCGGCTACGCGTTCACCATGCTCGCGATCGCCGCCGCGGCCTATGCGATCTCCGCGTCGTTGCGGCTGTACTCCGAGGAGAACGCGCAGCGCCTCGAACCCGTGACGGCCGGGTCCGTCGGCCGCGTCCGGTGGGCGTCGAGCCACATCCTGTTCGCGTTGCTCGGACCCGCGGTCGCGATGATCGTGGCCGGAGTTGCCGCCGGGCTCACGTACGGAGCATCCATCGACGACGTGGGGGGAGCCCTGCCCGACGTGATCGGGGCGGCGCTTGTGCAGCTTCCCGCGATCTGGATGCTCGCCGGAGTGACGGTCCTCCTGTTCGGTGTGGTCCCGCGGTTCACGCCGGTGGCGTGGGGAGTGCTGGTCGCGTTCCTCCTGATCTTCATGGTCGGGTCGATCGCGCAGTTCCCGCAGGCGGTGCTGAATCTGGAGCCGTTCAGCCACGCCCCGAAGCTGCCGGGTGGGCAATTCGAGGCGACGCCGATCGTGTGGCTGCTGCTGATCACGGTGGTGCTGGTCGTGGTGGGTGTGGCGGCGTTCCGGCGGCGCGACCTGCGCTGAGCGCCGGCCGGTGTGCACACTGAAGGCATGGCGCGTGTGCACACCGGCGAGTCCGTCCTGGCCCGGGCGGTGCGGATAGTCGAATCGTTCCGTTCGGACGATTCGCTGCTCACGGTGTCCGAGATCGCCCGACGGTCGGGTCTCCACATCTCCACGACGTCGCGGTTGATCGACGAACTGGTGGGGTGCGGCTGGCTCGAGCGTGAGGACCGGAAGGTGCGGATCGGGGTCCGCCTGTGGGAGGTCGCGTCGCGGGCGTCCCCGACCCTCGGGCTCAGGGAAGCGGCGATGCCGTTCATGGAGGACCTGCACGCCGTCGTCGGGCAGCACACTCAGCTCGGTGTCCTCGAAGGTGACGAGGTGTTGTTCATCGAGCGACTCACGGCACCGGGTTCCGTCGTCAACTACACGCGCATCGCGGGCCGGATGCCGCTCCACGTGTCCTCGTCCGGGCTGGTCCTGCTCGCGCACGGACCGTCGGAGCTGCAGGAGCGCATCCTGAGCGAGCCGTTGAAGGTGTACACCGACAACACGATTCGCACAGCACGACAGCTGAGGGGAGTCCTGGCCGACGTGCGCCGGCACGGCTACATCCTCTGCGCCGGCCACCTCTACCCGGACACCACGGGCGTCGCAGTCCCGGTGCGGGACGGCGGCGGCAAGGTCGTCGCCGCGCTGTCGGTCATCGTGCCGAACGACGAGAAGGCGTACGCGCAGATCCCCGCGCTCCAGGCGGCCGCGAAGGGCATCACCCGCGTGATGGCGGCGGCGCCGACATAGGGCAAGGCCAGGTGACAGAGCCCCACGGATTTGCCGGAATCCGACGCAATTGCGCGGGCGGCTGACCAATGTCTGTGACGCTGCGCGCGGTGGACTATCCGCCCCGCCCGTGCCACGGTGGAATCGGAACCACTTCTCCCAGAAAGCGCAGCATCATGGAAAGCACCTCGCAACCCAGCCCCCGGGAATGCCCGGACTGCCACGCGCTCACCGCGGACCTCGAGGCCCACAAACTCTGGCACTCCCGGCTCGTCCACGACCTCGCCACCGCGGTCGACAAAGACATCAGCCGAAGGGCGCACACCGCGTAACTCAGCCGGCGGACACCTCGACCACGAGCTTTCCGCGAACCTGACCGTCGACGAGGCGCCGGAGTGCCGTGGCGGCCTCGCTCAACGAGTACGTCCGGTCGATGGCGGGTGTGACGGCGCCGGACTCGACGAGGTCGCGGAGCACGAGCAGGTCTTTACCGTCCTCCTTCGAGACGAACACGCACAGTGTCTGACTCACGAAGGGGGACAGCGCGAGTGCGCGCAGCTGGCGATCGGTGCCCCCGAGCCACCGTCCGTCGGTTTCGCCGCCGACGATGACGAGTCTGCCGCGCGGTGTGAGGACCCGGCGCAGGCGGGAGAGGGACGAGTTGCCGCCGATGTCGAGGACGACGTCGTAGCGCCGCCCGAGGCGAACGAAGTCTTCGCGGGTGTAGTCGACGACGTGGTCGGCGCCGATCGACCGGACCAGGTCGACCTTCGCGGTGCTGCATACGCCCGTGACCTCCGCCCCGTACGCCTTGGCCACCTGCACGGCGAACGTGCCGACTCCGCCGGACGCGCCGATGATCAGTACCGCCTGCCCCGGCGTGACCCTGCCGTGGTCGCGCACGCCCTGCAGCGCCGTGAGCCCGGAGATCGCGATCGCCGCGGCCTGCACGAACGGCAGACCGGCGGGCTTGAGCGCGAGTTTGGCCGCTGGTGCGCATGCGTACTCCGCGAACGTCCCGGTGCCGATGCCGAACACGTCGTCGCCGGGACGGAATCCCGTGACGCCACGACCGACCGCTTCGACGCGCCCGGCCAGATCCATCCCGGGAACGGCGGACTTGGGCCGGCGGATGCCGTAGCCCGCGAAGCGCAACGGATACGGGAGCCCGGTGACGAGGTGCGCGACGCCGCGATCGACACCCGCCGCGTGCACTCGGACCAGGACCTCGTCGTCGGCGGGAACGGGTATCTCGACGTCCCGCAGTTCGAGGACCTCGGGCGGGCCGTAGTGGTCCTGGGCGACGGCCTTCATCGTGGCTCGTGCGCCCGTGAACGCAGAAGTGTGGCTGTCGGGTTCGGTCGGTGGCTCCATGGTCGGACTCCGTTCGGATAGCGGATCGGCGGGTTCCGGTGTACGTCTGCTTACATCGTACGCTTACAACGTAAGCCTCTGCTTACAACGTAAACTATGCCGGTGGAGAATGTGCGATGACGGCCGAGACCGACCCGACGGTAGAACCCCGCGTTCCCCTGAGCAGGGAACGCGTCCTGCGCGCCGCCGTCACCCTCGCCGACGGCAGCGGCGTCGAGGCACTCACGATGCGCGGGATCGCGCAGACGCTCGGGGTTGAGGCGATGTCGCTGTACCGGCACGTGAAGAACAAGGACGACCTCCTCGACGGCATGGTGGACGTCGTCTTCGGCGAGATCGACCTGCCGCCGAACGGTCGCGACTGGAAGTCCGCGATGCGCCGGCGGGCGATCTCCATACGCAACGTGCTCGCACGGCACCGTTGGGCAACCGTCCTGATGGAATCGCGGGCAACCCCCGGCCCCGCGACGCTGCGCCACCACGACGCGGTGCTGGGGATTCTGCGAGCAGCGGGATTCTCCATCGAGCTTGCCGCGCACGCCTTCTCGGCCCTGGACAGCTACATCTACGGGTTTGCGATGCAGGAGACGAGCCTGCCGTTCGGCTCCTCCGACGAGCTCGCCGACGTGGCGGAATCGATCCTCGGCAGTGTCCCGGCCGACGAGTACCCCCACCTCGCCGAGTTCGTGACGCAGCACGCCATGGCACCCGGATACGACTTCGGTGACGAGTACGAATACGGGCTCGACCTGATTCTCGACGGACTCGAGCGGGCGGGCGGACCGCCCCTGCCCCAGTTGAGTGACCCCGGTTACATCTCGACTTTCAACTATTGAAAATGATCTGGCGGCTCACCCCCGGCTCGGAAGATCCTCGAACAAACGCGAGATCGAGGAGTCGAGATGCCACAGAACCCGGTTTCTTCCGGTGCACCAGCGGACGCGGCGCTACACGTTGTCGCCAAAGAGCTTGTCGCGAAAGGTGTTGTCGCACTGACCCTGCGTCACCCCGACGGGCGGCGCCTACCGGACTGGGCACCGGGAGCCCACATCGACCTGCTGCTCCCGAACGGGCTGACGCGGCAGTACTCACTGTGCGGCGACCGGTGGGATGCGTACAGCTACCGGGTCGGAGTGCTGCGGGAACCGGCGGGCCGGGGCGGGTCGGCGTACGTCCACGACGTACTCGCGGAGGGTGATCTCGTCGGGGTCGGCGGTCCGCGCAACAACTTCCCGCTCGTCCCCGCACCGAGGTACCTGTTCATCGCCGGCGGTATCGGGATCACCCCGCTACTGCCCATGGTCCGGCAGGCGGAACTGATGGGAATCGACTGGCAGCTTCTGTACGGCGGCCGCACCCGCACGTCCATGGCGTTCCAGGACGAACTCGCCGCCTACGGCGACCGGGTGTCCGTCGTGCCTCGGGACGAGCAGGGCCACCTCGACCTGCCGGCGTCCCTCGCCGCCGACGACGCGAAGGTCTACGTCTGCGGGCCCGGACAATTGCTCGCCGCCGTCGAAAACTGTTGCGCGGACTGGCCCGTCGGCATGCTGCGGACCGAACGCTTCGTGCCGAAGGCTCGCGGCGCGCCGCTGCGCGACGAACCGTTCGAGGTCGAACTCGCGCGCTCCGGCCTCGCGGTGACGGTGTCACCCGGCGCCAGCGTCCTCGACGCCGTGCAGGCGGCCGGGGTCAACGTCCTGTCCTCGTGCCGCGAGGGCACGTGCGGGACCTGCGAGACCACCGTCCTCGCCGGCGCCCCCGACCACCGCGATTCCGTCCTCGACGACGAGGAGCGGTCCGCCGGCGACTGCATGCTCATCTGTGTCTCCCGGTCCTGCTCCGACCGCCTCGTACTCGACCTCTGACACCCCCACCCCGAAGGGACTCACCGTGACGATGTTCGCCCCCGCTCCCGCGTTGCCCGTCAGCGACGCCGACCCGTTCGCCCTCGACGTCCTGCAGGACCCGTTACCGTTCCAGGCCGAACTGCGGGACGCCGGCCCCGTCGTGTACCTGCGGCGATACGACGTCTTCGCGCTGGGCCGCTACGAGCAGGTCCATGCCGCGCTGACCGACTGGCAGTCGTTCCAATCCGCCGCCGGGGTCGGCCTGAGCAACTTCCGGGACGAGACCCCGTGGCGTCCCCCGAGTGTCCTGCTCGAGGCCGACCCGCCGCACCACGACGCTCCACGGGCGGTGCTGAGCAAGATTCTCGGCCCCCGCGCGCTGCAGAAACTCAGGGTGTCGTGGATCCAGGACGCGGAGGTCCTCGTCGACCAGTTGCTCGCGAACACAACCGAATTCGACGCGGCCACCGACCTCGCCGCCGCATTCCCGCTGCGGGTCTTCCCGGATGCCGTCGGCATTCCCGACGCCGGACGCGAGAACCTGCTGCCGTACGGGGACCACGCATTCAACGCGTTCGGTCCCGTCAACAGTCTGGTGGAGAAGGGGGCGCCGCGGGTGGCCGAACTGTTGGGCTGGGTCAACGAGCAATGTGCCCGCGACGCGCTCACCGGCGACGGCTTCGGCGCGCAGATCTGGGCGGCGGCGGACCGCGGCGACATCACGTACGAGCAGGCGCCGCTCGTCGTGCGGTCGTTGCTGACTGCGGGGGTGGACACCACGGTCAACGGACTCGCGGCCGTGCTCTACGCGTTCGCGACGCATCCGGAGCAGTGGGCGAGGCTGCGGGAGAACAGCAGGCTGGCCCGGACCGCATTCGACGAGGCGGTCCGGTGGGAGTCGCCGGTCCAGACGTTCTTCCGCACCGCCACCAGCGACATCGAGATCGGCGGCACGACCATCCCGGACGGCAAGAAGATCCTGATGTTCCTCGGCGCAGCGAACCGGGACCCCCGTAGGTGGGAGAACCCGGACGCGTTCGATCTCGGCCGAAACCCGTCCGGGCACGTGGGGTACGGGATGGGAATTCACCAGTGCGTCGGCCAGCACGTCGCCCGCCTCGAATCGGAGGCGCTGCTGACGGCACTGGCATCGCGGGTGCACTCACTGGAGATCGCCGGGCCGGTACACCGGCACCTCAACAACACGCTGCGGTCGTGGGAATCCGTGCCCGTGCGGGTGCGGCTTGCATGAGCGGAGCCGACCATACGTACGTATGTATTGACGGGGCGAAATGCCCTCCCGCCGAGGTCGCGGGCGCGTCGATGCCCAGACCTGCCGCCGCGGGTGCTCACCGAGCATGCCCGCGGCGGTGGTCCGTAGCAGCTGGTTACGAGGTGGCGGACTCGTCGATGTCGAAGAGCTCGCCGATCAGGCCGCCGAGGAATCGCCGGTGCTGCGAAGATATTTCGGCGGCCGCTGCTTCGTCCCGGGCCGCGCACAGTGTGATCAGGTTGTCGTGGTGTTCGATGGCGTCCTGCCAGCCGCGGAGGCTGGAGAACTTGCGGTAGTAGATCCGGTGGATCTGCGGGTGCACTTGGTGCATGAGCCGTTTGAGCAGTGGGTTGCCGGCGGCGTCGACGATGACGCCGTGGAAGGTGTCGTCCGCGGCGAGTGCGGCACCGATGTTGTCGGTCTTGATCGCCTGCGCAAGGTCGTCGTTGGCGGTGCGCATCACGTCGATCATGTCGTCGGTGAGGTTGGGCACCCCCGTTTTCACGGCCAGTTGGTCCAAGACCTCCATCACCGCGAGCGTTGCCTCGACATCGGCCCGGTTCAGTGGGGTGATCCGGGTGAAGGCGGCGGGTTTGGCCTCGACGAGTCCGGTGTCGATCAGCCGAGTCAGAGCCTCGCGCACCGGGGTGCGGCTCAGGCCCAGATGCTCGGCCAGCTCGCTGTCCTTGACCTTGGATCCGGGCGCGAGCTCACCGGTGACGATCGCGTCGCAGATCCGCTCGAACGCGACATCGCTCATGCGGGGGCGCTCCACCGGATTATCACGCAACATACTGGATACTGTACTCTGCACGCCGCACGCTCCCGGGGGCCGCGTGGTTGAGTGCCTGGCGCCTTGTCGCGAGGGTACCGACTGTTCATTGGCCGGGCACCCACTACCCATCCGCGTTGAGTCGCCCGGCGAGGACCTTGTCGCCGAGTTCGTCGCCAGGCGTTTCGGCGGACCGACCGGCCTTGGCCTCGGCTTTCTCCTCGGACTTGTCGATCACCGACGCGGCGAGGGAGTTTCCGACGACGTTGACCGCGGTGCGGGCCATGTCGGCGATGAAGTCCACCCCCAGCAGGAGTGCGACGGCTTCGGCCGGCAGTCCGATGGTGTTACCCGCGGCGATGAGCACCACGATCGAGGCGGACGCAACGCCGGCCATGCCCTTCGACAAGATGACCAGCACGCCGACCATCAGCAGCAGGGTGGGGATCGACGTGTCGATGCCGTAGGCGTTGGCGAGGAAGACCAGGGCGACTGCCTGGTAGAGCACGGAGCCGTCGGTGTTGAACGAGTAGCCGAGCGGCACGACGAACGAGGTGGTCGAGCGGCTGACGCCGAGCCCCTCGAGCTTGAGCAGCAGCGGCGCGAGCACTGCCTCGGAGCTGCGGGTGACGAACGCGAGTCCGACCAGATTTCCGATGGCCTTGAGCATGGTGACGTACTCGACGCGGAAGATCGCGGCGATGATCGGAAAGATGACGCCGAGGATGATCGCCATACCGACGTAGACGACGGCGAGGAAGCCGAGCAGGCTCGACAGGTTCCCGAACCCGTAGTGCGCGACGTCGTAGCTGATGAAGCCCAGGACCCCGAGGGGCGCAAGGCGAATGACGTATCCGACCACCTTGAACATCGCGTTGGCGAGCGAGTCGAGCACGGACGTCATCGGCTTCGACTGCTCACCGATCGCGGCGAGTGCGACGCCCACGAACCCGGCGAACACGATCACTGCGAGCAGGTTCCCCTCCGCGAAGGCGGCGAAGACGTTCTTCGGGACAGCGTGCAGGAGTAGTTCGTGGAAGTCGATGCCCTGCTCGAGGGTCTCGACGGAGGCTCCGTCAGCGCCGGCGACAGGGGCGCCGGAACCTATGTCGAGCAGCTTCGCCAGCGCGACGGCCATCAGCAGGATGATCGTGGTGACGACCTCGAAGTACAGGATCGCCTTGGCGGCCATGCGACCGACCTTCTTCGCCGAATCCATGCGCGCGATTCCGAGCACGATGAGCGGAAAGACCAAGGGGACGACGATCATCTGAACCAGGTTGAGGAACACGTCGCCGGCCAGTTTGAGTTGCTCGCCGACGGCGGGGGCGAACGTGCCGATGAGTGCGCCGACGCCGACGGCGATCAGTGACTGCACCCCGATCGGCAGCTTCCAGAATTTCCACCACCTGCGTGGTGTGCGAGACGCATCGGCGTCCTCGGGTGCTGTCGCGGAGTCAGCGGGGATGGCTCGGGTTGTCGTCATTCAACAGCTCCAATATATTGGATGTGGTGTACTGTTCGACAACAGTGATCGACGTCATAGTCCCTGTCAAGTAGAACGGCGAATTGGGTGTTGGTGGAAAAGTTGAGCGACAGCGATGTGCGGATCGAGCACGATTCGATCGGAGATCTGGCGGTACCGGCGGGGGCGTACTACGGCGTCCACACCGCCCGGGCGATGGACAATTTCGCGATCACCGGGTCTGCCATCGGTCAGTACCCTGCACTGATCGCGGCGTTGGCGACGGTGAAACAGGCTGCCTGCCAGGCGAACCGGGACCTGGGCCTCCTCGATGACCGGCGCGCCGATGTCATTGTGGCCGCGTGCGTGGAAATCCGCGCCGGGGCGCTGCTCGACCAGTTTCCGATCGACCCGATCCAGGGCGGAGCGGGTACCTCGTCGAACATGAACGCCAACGAGGTCATCGCGAATCGTGCTCTCGAGATTCTGGGGTTCGGACGCGGCGCCTACGCCGAACTCGACCCCCTGACTCACGTGAACCTTGGGCAGTCCACCAACGACGTGTATCCGACCGCGATCAAGCTGGCGCTGGTCGAGCATCTCCGACTGCTGATCGCGTCGCTCGGTCGGCTCGCGGAGTCGTTCGAGCGCAAGTCGATCGAGTTCGACGACATCGTCAAGATGGGTCGCACCCAGCTTCAGGACGCGGTACCGATGACCCTGGGGCAGGAGTTCGCCGCCTACTCGATCATGCTGAACGAGGACTGCGCCCGGCTCTCCGAGGGCGTGCTTCTGCTGCTGGAATCGAACCTCGGCGGCACCGCCATCGGCACGGGGATCAACGGCCATCCCGAGTACTCCGCGCTTGCCTGCAACTACTTGCGCGAGCTGACCGGTGAACCGGTCGTCCCGGCCGGCAATCTGATCGAGGCAACCCAGGACTGCGGAGCATTCGTTCAGGTCTCCGGAATCCTCAAACGTGTCGCAGTCAAATTGTCCAAGACGTGCAACGATCTGCGGCTTACCTCCTCCGGACCGACCGCCGGGCTCGGCGAGATCAATCTGCCTCCGGCCCAGGCTGGTTCGTCGATCATGCCCGGCAAGGTCAACCCGGTCATCCCCGAAATGGTCAACCAGGTCGCGTTCGAGGTGATCGGCAACGATCTGACGGTCACGATGGCCGCCGAGGGTGGGCAACTCCAGCTCAACGCCTTCGAACCCGTTATCGTCTACAGCTTGCTGCGCTCGACGACGCACCTGGCCGCGGCAGCGGACACCCTGGCTGTGAAGTGCGTCGACGGGATCACCGCCAACCGCGACCACCTCGAGCAGGGTGTACGGCGCTCGATCGGCATCGTCACCGCGCTCTCGCCGTTCATCGGGTACACCGCCAGCGCGGACATCGCCAAGCGGGCCCTGGAGACCGGCGCCTACGTCGGCGATCTCGCCGTCGACGACGGCCTGCTCACCCGAGCACAGGTCGATGACATCCTGTCCCCCCGGCGACTCGCAGGCCTGCTCACCGCGCCCACCGTCGACCGCGAATTCTCCGCACTCGACCATCTCACCGGTGTCGCCGCGCACTGACCCACGCATCACGCCCCGCACTATCGAGAGAAACGAGAATCGGATGACCCTCACATCGTCGGCACAAGCCGTCGTAGTCCCCGCGACACATGCGCGCTCGTGGCTTCTGGTCGCGGGCTCGCGCCCGGAAGAGTTCGCCGCAGCCACGAACTCGGCGGCAGACGCGGTGATCTTCGATCTCGAGGATGGTGTCGTTCCGTCCTCGAAAATGCAAGCCCGCGAAGCCGTCACGCGTTTCCTCGCCGGTGGGGGCATCGGGTGGGTGCGCATCAACGACGTCACCACCGCGGACTGGACCGCTGATCTGGACGCGATCCGGGGGCTCCCGGGGCTGAGTGGCGTGATGCTCGCCAAGGCCGAATCCGCGGACCACATCGATCGCACGGCTGCCGAGCTGCCTCACACCCCGATCCTCGCCTTGGTCGAATCGGCGCGTGGCGTCGAATTCGCCTTCGACATCGCCTCGGCCGACGCCACCACCCGAATAGCGTTCGGCACCGGCGACTTCCGTCGGGATACCAACGCGGGTGCCGACCCCGACGCGCTGGCCTACGCGCGGGGACGACTCGTCGTCGCCAGTCGAGCCGCCGGCCTCCCCGGTCCCATCGACGGCCCATGCTTGACCGGCGAACCCGATCTGTCCGAGGCCTTGGCCGTCACCAGGTCGATGGGGATGACCGGCAAGCTGTGCATGCATGTCGGTCACACAGCGATCGTCAATCGCGAACTGTCCCCGCTGCAGAGCGACGTGGCCTGGGCTGCCGAGGTCATCGCACACCTCGGCGCGCAGGGCGAGAACATCGCCGACGGCAGTGATCGCCCCAAACTCGCCCGTGCTCTGCGCATCACCCACCTGGCCGACGTCTTCTCGGTTTCAGTGTGAGATTGTCGGCAGTGGGGGCTTTCTCGGTCGGTCGATCCATCGAGGGTAACGAGGCGGCCGGCCAGCTACCCGACAGTCCCGATCACGTCCCGCAGTACCCGGATCACGGTCTGCATCGCGGGTGAGGGATTCGAGTCCTGCCAGGCCATGGCGATGGGGAGGGTGGGGGCGTTGCCGGCGATGGGCAGGTATTCGACGCCGTCCATCGTGAGGTGCGCTGTCGAATCCACCACGACGGCGACTCCGACCCCGGCGCCGACCATCGCGAGCAGGCTGTACGGGTCGGGCGCCTCGTGCGCGACGAGGGGCGCGAATCCTGCTGCCGCGCACAGCGCGAGCGTGGCGTCGCGGACCACGGAACCGTGTTCGGCGGGGTAGATCACGAACCGTTCGCCCGCCAGCTCCTGCGGCGCGACCGCACCGGCGTCGACGAGGCGGTGCCCGGCCGGGACCGCGACCATCAGCGCTTCCTCGCGCACGGTGTGGGTGGCGAAGCCCCGCGGGACCGGCAACCCCACGATGCCCATGTCGAGGGTTCCGCGGGTGAGGGCGTCGAGCACCTCACCGGAGTACATCTGCGGGCGTAGGTCCAGTTCGATGCCGGGGTAGGCGTCGGCGAGGGAGCGGGCGAGAACGGACAGCACCGTGTAGCCGCCCGCGCCGCCGAAGCCGACGGTCACGCGGCCCGTCTCCCCGGCGGCCGCCGCCTGCGCGATGCCGCGCACGATCCCGACCTGCGCCTCGATGGTCCGGGCCGGACCCACCAGCGCCTCGCCGGCGGCCGTGAGCCGGACGGAACGGGTGGTGCGGACGAACAGGCCGGTGCCCAGTTCGCGTTCGAGCGCCCGCACGGTCTGGCTGAGCGGGGACTGCGCCACATGGAGACGCTCGGCGGCCCGTCCGAAGTGCAGTTCCTCCGCGACCGCGAGAAAGGCGTGCAGGTGACGGAGTTCCACGACCCCTCCTCGGGACTATGTGTCTGGATCACCTAAACAAGCTGAATTAAGTCTTGGACTCTACACGGAATCCCGACCATAGTGATGCACACCACCTCTACCTCGGTGTGACGCCCGAGCACGAAAGTCAGGGAGAACCGTGAACCCGAATCCCGGCCGCGACGCGGCACCACCCGAATACAGCACCAAGCAGGCTCGCAAGGCGGGTGTCACCGCCTTCGTCGGCACCACCATCGAGTGGTTCGACTTCTACATCTACGGCACCGCCTCCGCGCTGGTTCTGGGCCGACTGTTCTTCCCCGACGCCTCGCCCGCGGTGGGCACCCTCGCCGCGTTCGCGACGTTCGCGATCGGCTTCGTGGCCCGCCCGCTCGGCGGGATCGTGTTCGGTCACTTCGGCGACAAGTTCGGACGCAAGAACGCCGTGATCATCACGCTGATCTTGATGGGGATCGGAACGGTCGGCGTCGGCTGCCTCCCCACCTACTCGCAGATCGGGATCTGGGCGCCCATACTCCTCGTCGCGCTCCGCGTGGTTCAGGGCATCGCGATGGGCGGTGAGTGGGGTGGCGCCGTGCTCATCGCCACCGAATTCGCGCCACCGAACAAGAAGGTGCTGTACGGTGCATTCGCGCAGCAGGGATCTCCTGTCGGCAATCTGCTCGCGACCCTGGCGTTCCTGGCACTGACATTGTTGTCGGACAGCGTGTTCGAGTCGTGGGGCTGGCGTCTGCCGTTCCTCGCGTCCGCCGGGCTCGTCGTCGTCGCGCTGTACATCCGGCTGCGGATCTCGGAGACGCCGGAGATGAAGAAAGCCGTCGTCGCCCAGGAGCGCACCCGGATGCCGCTCGTCGAGGTGCTGCGCTCGCATCCCGTCGAACTCGTCCTCGGCGTCGGCGCCGTGGTCGCGGGTGTCGCCATCACCTACGTGAAGACGACGTTCGCACTCGCGTGGGCCACCGCCGACCTCGGATTCGACCGCGGGGACTTCCTCCTCGTGATCACGATCGCGCTCGTCGCGCAGGTGCTCGTGCAACCGTTCGGCGCCGTGCTGGCCACGAAAATCGATCCGTCGCGGGCGGTCCGGTGGATGCTGCTGCCCGAACTCGTGTTGCTGCCGTTGATGTTCCTTCTCGTCCAGACCGGGTCTGTGCCGTTGGCCATGCTCGGCATGGTGCTGGCCACCGCGCCGCACGCGATGTACTACGCCGCGCTCGCCGGCATCCTCGCCCAGATCTTCCCGACCAATGTCCGCTACACCGGGATCTCGCTGTCGTATCAGCTGTCGACGGCGATCTTCGCCGGAACCGCCCCGATGCTCTGCCAGTTCCTGCTCACCCACACCGACTCGATCTGGCCGGTCGTCGCCCTCGGGCTCAGCTACGTCGTGCTCTCGCTCGCCTGCATGACCCTGCTGCTCCGCCGCGGCAAAGCCCGCTCGGGCGGGGCCGACGCCGAGCCCCGTCCCGAACACACCTCGACCCGGAAAGATGTTGCTCACTCATGAATTTCGCTCACACCGATCCCGCCCTGCGCGCCGTCGTCGACCGGTGGACCGCACCGTCGGACCGCGACAAGCTGAACATCCTGCTCGACCGGCTGGGCGCCGACGCCGGCGACCGGCTCGACGCCCTAGCCGCCACCGCCGACAAGAATCCGCCGGTGCTGCAGCAGTTCGACCGGGATGGCGAACGCATCGACCGGATCGCGTATCACCCCTCCTACCAGGAACTGTGCCGAGCCGCATACAGCGAATACGGGCTGTCCGCACTGTCGCACCGCGGCGGCCTGCACGGCTGGGACGCAGTCCCGCCGCACCTGGTGAAGTACCTGGCGTCGTATGTGTTCGTGCAGGCCGAGTTCGGGCTGGCGTGCCCCGTGTCGATGACGGATGCCGCCGCCCGCACCCTGCGCATGTTCGGTGACCCGGACGTGTTCGGACCGTGGATCGACGCACTGACGTCGACGGACCCCGACGGCGCGATGACCGGCGCGATGTTCATGACCGAACCGCAGGCCGGCACCGACATCGCCCGCACGGAGACCCGGGCCGAGCGTGACGGCGACGGGTGGCGGTTGACCGGGAAGAAGTGGTTCGCGTCCAATCCCGACGCCGACGTCATCGTGACCCTGGCCCGGTTCCCCGGCGGCGACGACCAGTCCACCCGCGGCGTCGGAATGTTCATGGTGCCCAAGGTTCTGGCGAACGGCGAGCGCAACAGCTACACGATCGACAGGCTGAAGGACAAGCTCGGCACCCGCTCGATGCCCAGCGGCGAGGTGTCGCTGACCGGTGCGTACGCCCAACAGGTCGGCGAACTCGACCGCGGGTTCCGGCAGATGGCCGAGATGGTGAACACGTCGCGGCTGTCGAACGCGATGCGGTCGAGTGCCCTGATGCGACGCGCCGTGCGCGACGCTGTCGACCACACCCGGGAGCGGGTCGTGTTCGGCAAGGCCCTGTTCGACCAGCCCCTGATGCGCGCAACCCTGCTGCCGCTCGCGCTCGACGCCGAGGCGGCGCTCGCCCTGGTGGCGTACAGCGCGCAGTGCCTGCAGGCGGCGGACGCCGGCGACGACTCCGCACGTGCCCTGATCCGGGTCCTCACCCCGCTCGCGAAGCATTACATCTGCAAGCGGGCGCGGGTGGTCACCGGCGAGGCCATGGAGGTACGCGGCGGCAACGGTTACATCGAGGAATGGGCCCACGCCCGCCTGGTCCGCGACGCCCACCTGGGGTCGATCTGGGAGGGCTCGAGCAACGTCATCGCCCTGGACGTGCTGCGGTGCATGCGCAAACTCGGTGCGCATCACCGGCTGGCGGACACGATGCGGGGCATCCTCGCCGGCCTCGGACCGGACTGCGGTCCCGGCGCCGAGATTCTCCGCCGACGGTGGGACGACCTGGTCGAGGAAGGCGACCTACTGGTCGCCGGGGACGACGCCACCGCGCAGGCCGGGTGCGCGCGCTACGCGAACGAGCTGGCCCGCGCGGCGATGGCCACCCTGCTCTACGACCTCGCCGACTTCGCGATCACCTCGGGCAGCGGCCACCGGTCGCTGCTCGTCGCGAACGCCTACCTGTCCGGCGACACCGGACACCTCCCGGGGGCTGCCCTCGACCACCTCGCGGCCGTCGTCGACGGCACCGACGTCGCCGCGGGCTCGGCGCGGGCCACGGCACCCCGATCCGATTCTGCGACAGGAGTTCTCCTGTGAACCCCACCTCCACCGGACCGGCGCCCCTCGCGGGTGTGCGGGTGCTGGACCTCTCCAAGATCCTCGCCGGACCGTACGCCACCATGTCGCTCGCGGACCTCGGCGCCGACGTCACCAAGGTCGAACACCCGGACGGCGGCGACCCGACACGGTCGTGGGGTCCGCCGTTCGTCGGCCCCGACGCCACGTACTACCTCGCGATCAACCGGGGCAAGAAGTCCGTGACCGTCGACCTCAAATCGGAAGAGGGACAGGACGTCATCCATCGCATTCTGGAGGAGACCGACGTCGTCGTCGAGAACTTCAAGCCCGGCAGCGGATTGCAGCGGATCTTCGATTACCGGACGCTGTCCGAGCGGTATCCGCATCTGGTCGTCTTGCACATCTCGGCGTTCGGGGAGGAGGGTCCGCTGCGCGACGAACCCGGCTACGACATGATCGCGCAGGCCGCCGGCGGACTGATGTCGCTCACCGGTGAGCCGGGCGGGGCGCCGATGAAGGCCGGATTCGCGATGGGCGATCTGGGGGCGGCGCTCTTCGGTCTGATCGGCGTGCTCGCCGCCCTCGTGGAGCGGTCGCGGACCGGCCGAGGGCAGTACGTGACGACGTCGCTGTTCGAGTGCCAGCTGGCGCTGCACGTGAACTGGGCGACCAACTATTTCGCCACCGGCGAGCGTCCCGGCGCGCTCGGATCCGGCCACCCGAATCTCGCTCCCTATCAAGCGTTTCCCGCGAGCGACGGATACTTCGTCGTCGCGGTGGGCAACGACAGCCAGTGGGGGAGGCTGTGCTCGGCGATCGCACGCGAGGATTTGACGAACGATCCGCGATTCGAGCGCAACCGTGACCGCGTCGCGAATCGCGGCGATCTCGAGCGGGAACTGTCGGCGGCCTTCGCGTCGGGCACAGTCGAGCAATGGTGTGACACGCTCACCGCGCACGCCGTGCCCGTGTCACCGATCCGGCACCTCGACGAGATCTACGCCGACCCGCACACTGCCGCACTCGGAATGATCGGCACGGTCGACCATCCGACGCTGGGCAGCCTGCAGCAGATCGCGTTCCCGGTCAGTTTCGCAGGCGAGCGCCCGCATCTGACGTCCGCACCGCCGGTACTCGGCGCCGACACCGACGCGATCCTCGGTGCCCATCGGCCGCAGTCGGTGGTCGGTGGGTAGACCCGGTTACCCGCCCTCGCGCAGCAGCGCGACGTCGGACACCATCCGGATGTGATCGGCCATCGCACGGGAGGCGCCCGCGGAGTCCTGGTCTCGAATCGCCGTCGCAATGCGCCGGTGCCCTTCGAGCGAGGCCCGCGGGCGTTCGGCCTGGGAGAGGGATTCGATCCGGGTCTCCCGGATCAGCCCGGAAATCTCGTGCATCAGCTTGGCCAGCAGTGACGAGTGCGCCGCTACGGTGATGGCCTCGTGGAACCGCTCGTCGCCGACGACGCCGCGATCGCCCGCGGCGATCTCGGCCTCCATCGTCGCGAGGGCGGAATCGATGGCCGCCATCTCCTCGTCGCTCCGGCGCTCGGCGGCCAGCCCGGCAAGTTTGACCTCGAGTGCCTCGCGGGCCTCGATCACCTCGGGGAGACGGTCGGCGTGTTCCCGCAACGCCTTGACGGCTCGTTCCTCGATGGGGCGGCGGACGAGCACGGCACCGTCCCCGTGCCGGACCGACACCACGCCCTGCACCTCGAGGGCGACGAGCGCCTGGCTCAGGGAAGCGCGACTCACGCACAGTTGAGCTGCGAGTTCACGCTCGGCGGGGAGGCGGTCGCCCGGCGTCATCTCGTGGTCGGCGATATGGGCGCAGAGCTGCTCGACGATCACCTCGTACAGCCGCGGTCGCGCTACCGGACGCAGTTGCTCAGCCACTGGGCCACCTACTCTCCATTCCACTGAAACTACTCCACGGTATCTCGCCTAGGCATGTAACCGCACCCACAGTTCCTGTTGACAGTGATCCGCGACACTGCTTGTATGAAGTGGCTAGGCCAATCTGCCACTGAGTCAATTTGCTCGCCGGCGGCGGTCGAGACCAGTTGCCACTGCCACAGAACCGGAGACTTTCATGTCGACCGAGCTGATTCCCATACTTGCGCTAGCTGTCATGTTCCTGGCCGCGACCGTGCTGCCTGTGAACATGGGCGCTCTCGGCTTCGTTGCCGCCTTCTTCGTCGGAACCTTGTCGCTGCACATGAGCAGCGACGACATCATCGCCGGATTCCCCAGCAGCCTGTTCCTGACGCTGGTCGGCATCACCTACCTCTTCGCGATCGCCCAGAACAACGGGACCGTCGACCTCATGGTCCGCGGGGCGGTCCGGCTGGTCCGCGGTCGTGTCGCGCTGATCCCCTGGGTGATGTTCGGGATCACCGCAGTCCTCACCTCGATCGGTGCGCTCGGTCCCGCCGCCGTCGCGATCGTCGCGCCGATCGCACTCGGCTTCGCCGCCCGCTACAAGATCAACGCTCTCCTGATGGGCATGATGGTCGTGCACGGAGCGCAGGCCGGCGGATTCTCGCCGATCAGCATCTACGGCGTCACGGTCAACGACATCGCGTCCAAGGCGGGGCTCACCAACAGCCCGCTCACACTTTTCCTCGGCAGTCTCCTGTTCAACGCCGCGATCGGCGTGCTCCTGTTCGTCTTCCTGGGCGGCCGCGACCTGATCGGGCGCAGCGTCCACGACGACGGCCCCCAGGGCGTGGCCGAACCCGGCGGTGGCGTCTCGGGTGGAGGAGTGCCCGCGACCGGCGGTAACTCGGGATCGGGAGGGGCCACCGCGACCAAGGTGCGCCCGTCGCCGGCCCTCGCGGCCTCGCCCGTGCGTTCCGGCGTCACCTTCGATCAGGGCCTCACCCTGCTCGGCCTCGCCGCGCTCGCCGTGTTCTCGCTGATCCTCGACCTGGATGTCGGATTCATCTCGATGACGGTGGCCGTCGTCCTGGCGCTCGCCTCGCCGAAGGCGCAGAAGGGTGCGATCGCTCAGATCAGCTGGTCGACGGTTCTGCTCATCGGCGGCGTCCTCACCTTCGTGGGAGTCCTTCAGGAGGCGGGCACGGTCGAGTACGTCGGAAATGCGGTCGCCAGCCTGGGTATGCCCCTTCTCGTCGCCCTTCTCCTCTGCTATATCGGTGCGATCGTCTCCGCCTTCGCCTCGTCCACGGCGATTCTGGGCGCGACCATTCCGCTCGCGGTTCCGTTCCTTCTCGCCGGTGAGGTGGGCGCGGTGGGAGTCATCGTCGCCCTCGCCATCTCCTCGACCATCGTGGATGTCAGCCCGTTCTCGACCAACGGCGCGTTGGTTCTCGCGAATGCGCAGAACGTCGATCGAGACCGGTTCTACAAGCAGATCCTGAAGTACAGCGCGCTCGTCGTCGCCATCGGGCCGCTAGTGGCCTGGGCGATTCTCGTGGTGCCCGGCTGGCTCTGACCGTCGGCGGGTAGGCGACCGGCCCGCCCCAGGCATCTCGTTTTCAGCTCTTGACATCGGTCGGATCAGATGTTTCATTTAATTGGCCAGTCCACTAGGTCACTGCACCAATAGTCCAGCTCTCGCGGCTCTCGCCAGGAAGTAACGGTGGTTTCACATGTCCACGAACACGATGGAGCGCACAGGTCCGCTGCAAGGAGTGGTCGTCGTCGATCTGACCCGCGCACTCGCCGGCCCCCACGCGGCGATGATGCTCGGCGACCTCGGCGCGGACGTCATCAAGATCGAAACCCCGCACGGCGGCGACGACACCCGCGGGTGGGGGCCGCCCTTCGTGGAGCCGGCCGACGCAGAGCGGGAATCGACGTACTTCCTGTCGGCGAATCGGAACAAGAAGTCGATCACCCTCGACCTCAAGGCCGAAGACGGACGGGCCACCCTCGAGTCCCTCGTCCGGCGCGCGGACGTACTCATGGAGAACTTCCGCACCGGCGTCCTCGACCGCCTGGGATTCACCACCGAACGTCTCGCGGAACTGAACCCCCGCCTGGTCGTCTTGTCCATCAGCGGTTTCGGGCACGACGGACCCGAAGGCGGACGCGCGGGATACGACCAGATCGCACAGGGCGAGGCCGGACTGATGTCGCTGACCGGACCGAACCCCGACGAAGTCCAGCGCGTGGGCGTGCCGATCGCGGACCTGCTCGCCGGCATGTACGGGGCGTTCGGTGTCGTCGCGGCCCTGCAGGAACGCGAGCGCACCGGCCGGGGCCGCGTCGTGCGAACGTCGTTGCTGGCCAGTGTCGTCGGCGTGCACGCCTTCCAGGGGACGAAGTGGACCGTCGCCGGCGAGGTCGGCGAGGCGCAGGGCAACCACCATCCCTCGATCTCGCCCTACGGGCTGTTTCGCACCGCCGACGGCGCCGTGCAGATCTCCGTCGGCAGCGAAGGGCTGTGGAAGAGGTTCTGTGCGGGCTTCCACCTCGATCCGGACACCCCCGGTATGGCCACGAATCCCGAACGCGTCGAGAACCACAAGCAGGTACTGGAACTGGTCGAGGATGCGTTCGGCGCGTACACCAGCGACGAACTTCTCGTCGAACTCGACCGCATCGGGGTGCCCGCGGGACGCGTTCGGACGATCTCCGAAGTCTACGAATGGGAGCAGACCAAGTCGCAGGGGCTGCTCGTCGACGTCGACCACCGCACCCTCGGCAACATCACGCTGCCCGGCCCGCCCCTGCGGTTCTTCGAACCGGACGGCACCGAGGTCACCGAGACCCGGCACACCGCACCGCCGGTCCTCGGCGCGGACAACGACACCGTGATGTCGTGGCTGAAAGAGTGCAGCTGATGACTCGCCTGACCGCTCCCGAACTGCTCGACCTGGTGGTCGACGCCGGCACCTGGGAATCGTGGGACACGCCCCCGATCCAGGTTGCGGCGGACTCCGAGTACGCCGACGAACTTGTGCGCGCACAGGAGAAGACCGGCCTCGACGAGGCGGTGCTGACCGGGGTGGCCACCATCCGCGGCCGCCGAACGGCAATCCTCGTCTGTGAATTCGGTTTTCTCGGCGGCTCCATCGGAGTGGCCGCAGGCGAGCGTCTGGTCGCCGCGATCCGGTGCGCCACGCGCGAACGCCTTCCGTTGCTCGCCCTGCCCACGTCGGGTGGCACGCGAATGCAGGAGGGAACGACCGCATTCCTGCAGATGGTCAAGATCACGGCGGCGGTGATCAAGCACAAGGAGGCGCATCTGCCGTATCTCGTCTACCTCCGGAGCCCCACGACCGGCGGTGTGTTCGCGTCCTGGGGATCGCTGGGCCACGTCACCATCGCGGAACCGGGAGCGCTCGTCGGCTTCCTCGGACCGCGGGTGTTCGAGGCGCTGTACGAGGCGCCGTTCCCGGCGGGTGTCCAGACCGCCGAGAACCTCCATGCACACGGACTCATCGACGCGGTGCGTCCGCCGGATCAGCTCGCCGAGATCGTCGACCGCGCGCTGCGCATCATCACGTCCAGCCGTGCCGGCCGGCCGTCGCTTGCCGACGCCCCCGTGTACGAGACTCTGCCGGACGTCCCCGCGTGGGATTCGGTGGTCGCCTCGCGTCGCGAGGACCGGCCCGGGGTGCGTGAGGTGATGTTCCACTCCGCGTCGGATGTTCTTCCGCTCAACGGAACCGGTCAGGGTGAGGTCGACCCGGGTTTGATCCTCGCTCTCGTCCGGTTCGGTGACATGCCGTGTGTCCTGCTCGGCCAGGACCGTCGAGGGCAGACCACGCGGTCACCACTCGGCCCGGGCGCCCTGCGGGAAGCGCGCCGGGGAATGCGGCTGGCGGCGGAACTGAACCTGCCGTTGGTGACGGTCATCGACACCGCGGGAGCGGCATTGTCGAAGGAAGCGGAGGAAGGAGGTCTCGCCGGCGAGATCGCGCGCTGCATCGCCGACATGGTCTCCCTCGACGTCCCCACCATCTCCCTGCTGCTCGGGCAGGGCACCGGCGGCGGCGCGCTGGCGTTGATCCCGGCCGACCGGGTGCTCGCGGCCCAGCACGGCTGGCTGTCGCCCCTGCCACCCGAGGGCGCGAGCGCGATCCTGCACCACGACATCGCGCACGCACCGGACATGGCCGCCCGGCAGGGAATCCGGTCGTCCGATCTCCTCGCGAGCGGCATCGTGGACGAGGTCATCCCCGAATTCCCCGATGCGGCAGACGAATCAACGGCATTCTGCACCCGGGTGGGTGCGGTGCTCCACCGCGAGCTGTCGCTCCTCGATGCGACAGACACCACCCAGCGACTCTCCGACCGTGCGGAGCGATTCGACCGGATCGGTCTGTTGCAGCCCGCACCTGCGTGACGCGATGCCGGGGATCCCGATCGGATCCACGGCACCGCGGTCAGCATTCGACGAGGTTTACCGACACGTTGACGGCGAGACCACCGGTGGAGGTCTCCTTGTATTTCGAGCTCATGTCGGCGCCGGTGGCCCGCATGGTCTCGATGACCTGATCGAGGCTGACTCGGTGGGTGCCGTCGCCGCGCAGAGCCATCCGGGCGGCGTTGATCGCCTTGCCCGCCGAGATGGCGTTGCGCTCGATGCACGGGATCTGCACGAGGCCGCCGATGGGATCACATGTGAGACCGAGACTGTGTTCCATCGCGATCTCCGCCGAGTTCTCCACCTGCTCGGGGCTGCCGCCGAGGATCTCGGAGAGCCCGGCGGCGGCCATGGACGCCGCGGACCCGACCTCGCCCTGGCAGCCCACCTCGGCCCCGGAGATCGAGGCCCGTTCCTTGTAGAGGGATCCGATTGCGCCGGCCGCCAACAGGAATCGCACCGCCGTGCCGTCCGGGTCCGCCTTCCCCGCCGGGGTGTAGTGCAGTGCGTAATGCAGGACCGCCGGGATGATGCCGGCCGCCCCGTTGGTGGGGGCGGTGACGATCCGCCCGCCGGACGCGTTTTCCTCGTTGACGGCAAGGGCCACCAGGTTCACCCAGTCCTCGGCGAACGCGGGGTCCCGGCTGGGATCCTCCTCGTGCAGCCGCTCGTACCAGCCGCGGGCGCGGCGGCGTACCTGCAGACTGCCGGGCAGGTACCCGTCCCGGCTGATTCCGCGTTGCTGACATTCGACCATCACGTCCCGGATGTGCAGGAGCCGCGCCCGGACTTCCGGTTCGGGCCGGAGGGCGCGTTCGTGCTCGAGCATGATTTCGCTGATAGTGAGCCCGTAGTGCTCGCTGAGGTCGAGCAGTTCGCGTGCAGACCCGAACGACAGCGAATTCCCGCCGGCGCCGACGGACGCCTCCGGCGGTGACGACGAATCCGCCGCCGATCGAGAAGTACGTCTGGGCGTGCAGTTCGCGACCGTCCATGCCGGTGGCGGTGAGGGTCATGCCGTTGGGGTGATAGTCCAGGACCGTCAACGGGTGCAGCACCATCTCGTCCTCGGCGAGTGGGATGTCGACCGTCCCGCCGAGGCGGATCCGCCGGCTCGCCCGCACCTCGTCGAGCCGCGTCTCCATCTCCTCGGTGGCGATGGTCTCCGGCCGATATCCTTCGAGGCCGAGGAGGATCGCCGACATGGTGCCGTGGCCGGCGCCGGTGGCCGCGAGCGATCCGTACAGATCGACGCGGACGCCGGCGACGTTCCCGCGGAGGCCGAGTGTGTCGAGGTCGTCGACGAACGTGCCCGCCGCCCGCATCGGCCCGACGGTATGCGAACTGGAGGGTCCGATGCCGACGGAGAACAGGTCGAACACACTGATGGTCATGGGATTACAGGCCCGGGTAGAGCGGGTACTTGTCGGCCAATGCCCGGACCTGGGCGGCCAATCCGGACGTGTCCGCGTCGCCGGGCGCGACGAGGGCCTGGGCGATCAGGTCGGCGACCGCCACGAAGTCGTCCCGGCCGAAGCCGCGGGCGGCGAGTGCCGGTGTGCCGATGCGCAGACCGGATGTCACCATCGGCGGCCGCGGATCGAACGGGACGGCGTTGCGGTTGACGGTGATTCCGATCGCGTCGAGGCGGTCCTCGGCCTGCTGCCCGTCGATGCCGGCATCCCGCAGGTCGACGAGGACGAGGTGCACGTCCGTGCCGCCGGTCAGGACGCTGATTCCGGCTTCCTTGACGTCGGGCCGGCTGAGCCGTTCGGCGAGCACCTTCGCACCGTCGAGGCAGCGTTCCTGACGCTCCGCGAACTCGGGTTCGGCCGCCATCTTGAATGCCGTTGCCTTGCCTGCGATCACGTGCTCGAGCGGACCGCCCTGCTGGCCGGGGAACACCGCGGAGTTGATCTTCTTCGCGATGGCCGCGTCGTTGGTCAGGATGATGCCGCCGCGGGGCCCGCCGAGCGTCTTGTGCGTCGTCGACGTGACGACGTGTGCGTGCGGGACGGGGGACGGGTGGAATCCGGTGGCGACCAGACCGGCGAAGTGGGCCATGTCGACCATCAGGTACGCGCCGACCTCGTCGGCGATCTCCCGGAAGCGGGCGAAGTCCAGGTGCCGGGGGTAGGCCGACCAGCCAGCGATGATCAGTTGCGGCCGGTGCTCGCGCGCCGCTTTCGCCACCTCGTCCATGTCGATGAGGTAGTCCTGCTCGGACACCCCGTAGGCGGCGACGTTGTAGAGCTTGCCGGAGAAGTTGAGGCGCATGCCGTGAGTGAGGTGGCCGCCGTCGGCGAGGGACAGTCCGAGGATCGTGTCGCCCGGTGTGATCAGCGCGTGCATCACCGACGCGTTCGCGGTGGCACCGGAATGCGGTTGCACGTTGGCGTATTCGGCGGCGAACAGCGCCTTGACGCGGTCGATGGCGAGCTGCTCGATCGTGTCGACGTGCTCGCAGCCGCCGTAGTAGCGCCGGCCCGGGTAGCCCTCGGCGTACTTGTTGGTCAGCACCGAACCCTGCGCCTGCATGACCGCGAGCGGTGCGTGGTTCTCCGACGCGATCATCTCGAGGCCGGTGCGCTGACGCTCGAGTTCCTTGCCGACCAGTGCGGCGACGTCCGGATCGAAATCCGCGAGGTCGCGGTTCAGGACGCTCATACCTGCACCCCGTTCTTCTCGGCGTACTCGGCTGCGGTGAGGAGTTCGCCGGCGGCGGACGGCTGGACGGCGAACAGCCAGCCCTCGCCATAGGGATCCGAGGTGACCAGTCCCGGGTCGTCGACGGCGGCGGTGTTGATCAGCGTGACGCGGCCGCTCACCGGCGGGTACAGCTCGGACACGGTCTTCGTCGACTCGACCTCGCCACACGATTCACCGGCGACGATGGTCGAACCGACCTCTGGCAGGTCGACGAAGACGAGCTCGCCGAGTGAGTTGACGGCGACCGACGTGATGCCGACCCGGACCGGTTCGTCGGGGAGCGTCGCGCCCGGCTCGATCAGGACCCACTCGTGGTCGTCGGTGTAGCTGCGGTCGTCGGGGAAAGCTGCTGAAGGCATGGCGGTACCTCTTCCAGGGCTGAAGGGAGTGGGAACGGTTCAGGAGCGGCGGTAGAACGGCGACGGAGTGACCACGAACGGTTCCTTCTTGCCACGGATGTCCACGGTCAGCTCGGTGCCGGATTCGCGGAACGCGACGTCCACGAAAGCGAGCGCGATCGGATACCCGAGCGTCGGAGACAACGCCCCCGACGTGATGGTGCCGACCGCCGACTCACCGGCCGCGTCGAACACGGTGTACTCGGCACGCGCGGCCCGGCGCCCGGTTCCGGCGAGGCCGACCAGCACCCGCCGCGGCGCCTGATCCGACAACTTCTGCAGGGCATCGCGGCCGATGAAGTCCTTGTTGAGCCGGACCACCTTGCCGAGCCCGGCCTCGTACGGATTCGTCTCGAGGTTCAGTTCGTGGCCGTACAACGCCATTCCGGCCTCGAGGCGGAGGGTGTCGCGGCAGGCGAGGCCGGCGGGGACGCCGCCGCGGGCCGTGGTGGCGTCGAGCAGTGCGCGCCACAACTGCACGGACAGGTCGTTCGGCACGTAGAGCTCGAAGCCGTCCTCTCCGGTGTAACCGGTGCGGGCGAGGAGGACGTCGATGCCGGCGACCACTGCGCGCGTGACGGCGTAGTACTTCAACTCCGCCACCGTCTTCACCTGCTCGGCGGGAACGAGGGACTGCACGACGTCCTGCGCGACCGGTCCCTGCACCGCGATCAGCGCGGTCTCCGAGGATTGATCGTCGACCTTCGCGGAGAAGCCTTCGGCGCGTGCCGCCACTTCGCGGGACACCGCCGGCGCGTTCGCCGCGTTGGCGACCACGAGGAAGTGCTCGTTGGCGAGACGGTAGACGACGAGATCGTCGATGACCCCGCCGTCCGCGTTGCACAGGAGGGAGTACTTGGCCCGGCCGACACCGATCTTCGAGAGTTCGCCGGCCAGAGCGTAATCCAGGACCGCTCCGGACTCGGGGCCGGTGACTGCGATCTCGCCCATGTGCGAGAGGTCGAACAGCCCCGCCGCGGTCCGGACGGCGCGGTGTTCGGCGAGTTCGCTGTCGTACTTCAGCGGCATCTGCCAGCCCGCGAAGTCGGTGAAATGGGCTCCGAGCGCGCCGTGCTCGCCGAGCAGCGGGGATGCGGGCGTCGTGGTGAGGGTCATGCGAAGGCCTCCTCGGGGGTCTCGGCGATGGCCGAAGTGTCGGTGTCGGTGGTGTTCTCGAAGGCCTCGGGCGCGGGGCACGAGCACACGAGGTTGCGGTCGCCGTGGACGCCGTCGATGCGACGCACCGGGGGCCAGTACTTGGTGGCGCGAAGCGACGCGACGGGGTAGGCGGCGAGGTGGCGCGGGTAGGGCAGATCCCAATTGTCGGCGGTCACCTGTTCGGCGGTGTGCGGGGCCTGACGCAGCGGGCTGCGCTCGAGCGGCCACACGCCGTCCCCGACCAGGTCGATCTCGCGGCGGATCGAGATCATCGCCTCGATGAAACGGTCGAGTTCGGCCAGGTCCTCCGACTCGGTCGGCTCCACCATCAGCGTCCCGTTGACGGGGAACGACAGGGTGGGTGCGTGGAAGCCGTAGTCGATCAATCGCTTTGCCACATCCTCGGCGGTGACGCCGGTCGCCTTGGTGACCGGCCGGAGGTCGAGGATGCACTCGTGTGCCACCAGACCGGACGGTCCCGTGTAGAGGACGGGGAAGTGCTGATCGAGCGATCTGGCTACGTAATTGGCTGCGAGCACCGCGGTTTCGGTGGCACTCGTCAGCCCGTCCGGACCCATCAGCGCGATGTACGCCCAGGTGATCGGGAGGATTCCGGCAGATCCGTAGTTGGCCGCCGACACCGGGGTGCCGAGGTCGTCGCCGCCCAGCGGATTGCCGGGCAGGAACGGAGCGAGATGCTCGCGCACCGCGACGGGCCCCACACCGGGACCGCCGCCGCCGTGCGGGATGCAGAACGTTTTGTGCAGGTTCAGGTGTGAGACGTCGCCACCGAACTTGCCGGGCTGTGCGAGACCGACCAGCGCATTGAGGTTCGCGCCGTCGACGTACACCTGCCCGCCGGCCTCGTGAACCAGATCGCAGACCGTCCGCACGTCGTTCTCGTACACGCCGTGCGTGGACGGGTAGGTCAGCATGATGGCGGCCACCGCACCCTCGTGCGCCGCGATCTTGGCGCGCAGGTCGCTCAAGTCGATGTTGCCGTTCTCCGCTGTCGCGACGACGACGACCTTCATGCCCGCGAGAACCGCGGATGCGGCGTTCGTTCCGTGCGCGGACTGGGGGATGAGGCAGACGTTACGTCCGAAGTCGCCACGGGATTCGTGATAGCCGTGGATCGCGAGCAGCCCGGCCAGCTCACCCTGCGATCCGGCGTTGGGCTGCAACGACACTCGATCGTAGCCGGTGATCTCGCCGAGCCACCGTTCCAGGTCGGCGACGAGTTCGAGGTAGCCGGCTGTCTGTGCGACCGGGGCGTACGGGTGGATGGACGCGAACCCGGGCCAGCTGATCGGTTCCATCTCGACAGCCGAGTTCAGTTTCATGGTGCACGATCCGAGCGGGATCATGGTGCGGTCGAGGGCGAGGTCCTTGTCCGACAGTGTGCGCAGGAAGCGGAGCATCGCGGTTTCCGAGCGATGTTCGTGGAACACGCCGTGCTGCAGGTAGTTCGATGTCCTGGCGAGTGTCGACGGCATTTCGGGCACCGCGAGGGTCGTGGTCTGCGCGCCGAACACGGCGACCACGCGCCGGACGATGTCGTCGGTGGTGCACTCGTCGCAGGCGATCGCAACGTGATCGGCGTCGACGAGGCGGAGGTTGATGCCGTCGCGATCGGCCGATTCCACAATCGCCCCGGCACCCGCCGGGACCCGCACGAGAACCGTGTCGAAGAAGCTGTCGTGGACGATCGTGTGACCGGCGGCGCGCAGGCTTGCGGCGATGGTCGACGCGTGGGCGTGTACCCGGTTCGCGATGGCACGCAACCCTTCCGGTCCGTGGTAGGCGGCGTACATCGCGGCGACGTTGGCGAGCAGTGCCTGCGCGGTGCAGATGTTGCTGGTCGCCTTGTCACGCCGAATGTGCTGTTCGCGGGTCTGCAGAGCCAGCCGGTAGGCGGTCTTCCCGTCGACGTCGACGGACACTCCGACGAGGCGGCCGGGCAGCATGCGCTCGAGCCCGCTGCGGACGGCCATGTAGCCGGCGTGCGGTCCGCCGAAGAACAGCGGCACACCGAAACGCTGGGCCGACCCGACCGCGATGTCGGCGCCCTGCTCGCCGGGTGGCGTCAGGATCGTCAGCGACAGCAGATCCGCCGCGACGGTGGTCAGCGCGCCGCGCGCCTTGGCGTCGGCGATCATCGGAGCCAGGTCGCGCACCGCTCCGCTCGCGCCGGGCGCCTGGAAGACCACCCCGAACATGTCACCGTCGGGCAGTTCCCCCGACAGCTCCGCGACCACCACCTCGATGCCCACCGCCTTTGCTCGTCCCCGGACGACGGCCAGCGTCTGCGGCAGGCAGTCCGCGTCGAGGACGACGCGGTTGGTGCCGGACTTCGACTTGTTCGCGCGCCGCATCAGCAGCACCGCCTCCATCACGGCGGTCGCCTCGTCGAGCAGCGAGGCGCCGGCCAGGGGAAGGGCGGTCAGATCCTCGATGACGGTCTGGAACGTCAGCAGCGCCTCCAGCCGGCCCTGGGAAATCTCCGGCTGGTACGGGGTGTAGGCGGTGTACCAGGCCGGGGACTCGAGCATGTTCCGGCGCAACACTGCGGGAGTGATGGTGTCGGAGTATCCGAGGCCGATCATCTGGACGCGGGTCTCGTTGCGCTCCGACAGTGCCCGCAGGTCGGCGAGAACCTGCTGCTCGGACCGCGCGGTGGGCAGATTCAAGGGCTGTGAGCTGCGGATCTGCTCCGGCACTGCGCTGTCGATCAGGTTCGCGAGGGTGTCGTAACCGAGGGCGCCGAGCATGCGCCGGGACGCGGAGGCATCGGGACCGATGTGGCGGGACGGAAAGTCGCTGGTGAGGGGCACGCCGTGGGTGGCGGTGCGGGTTTCTGCTGGCACGAGGTGACTCCGGTTTCGTTGAGTCCGGACCGCACCGGACATCGACAAGGGGCACCTCCCCGCTCTGTCCTGAAACCTGAGAGTTTGGGCGCACCGCAACTGCGGCGTGCTCTTCACCTTCGGTAAGTTCCGGCCCTGAGGCCGACGCTTTCTCCAGAGTTGCCTCTGCGCTGCGGTACTGGGGCCTGAGAGATTCCCGGGGAGGAAGTTGCTCCTACGGCGCCTCCGAAAGGAGGTTCTCCCGCTGCGCGTCAACGGCGTCTTCAGTTGTGGTTTGCCAAACAGTACACAGGCGCCGCGGGTTTGTCTCCTCGGACCGACGGTCTTGCCAAAAGTCCTCGTCGTTTGGCATCCTCGATGGATCCTCGCTCGGACGTGACCGCACACGCCGGGCGATGGGAGCCCAGATACCCGCAGCCGCAACGGTTGTCGATGCATGCTCGCTCTCCCCGCTCACACTCACCCTTCCCGGTGCCGCGCTGCCGACCGCGCGCCTCGACGTCGCATACCGACCGGTTTCGACCGGTCATAGGAGTTCCCCACATGACTGCACACCCTGAGCCACCCCCCGTCGCTCCGCTCGCCCCTGACGGCCGCCGACTGCTCCGCCTCGAAGTCCGCAACACCCAGACCCCGGTCGAACGCAAACCGTCGTGGATGAAGGTGCAGATGCGGACGGGGCCCGAATACCGGGACCTCGCCGCCCTCGTCGAACGCGAGAACCTGCACACCGTCTGTCAGGAAGCGGGCTGTCCCAACATCTTCGAATGCTGGGAGGACCGTGAGGCGACGTTCCTCATCGGCGGAAGCCAGTGCACCCGGCGATGTGACTTCTGCCAGATCGACACCGGCCGTCCCGCCGCACTCGATCGGGGCGAGCCCAGGCGGGTCGCGGAGTCGGTGCAGACGATGGGCCTTCGGTACGCCACCGTCACCGGCGTGGCCCGCGACGACCTGCCGGACGGCGGCGCCTGGCTGTACGCAGAGACGGTGCGGCAAATTCACGAACTGTGCCCGGGCACCGGCGTCGAACTGCTGATCCCCGACTTCAATGCCGACCCCGGGCAGCTACGTGAGGTGTTCGGCACCCGCCCGGAAGTACTGGCGCACAATGTGGAGACCGTTCCCCGGATATTCCGTCGTATCCGCCCCGCCTTCACCTACGAGCGTTCCCTCGAGGTGATCACGCGGGCTCGGGAGGACGGTCTGATCACCAAGTCGAACCTGATCCTCGGGATGGGGGAGACCACGGACGAGGTGATTCAGGCACTCCGGGACCTGCACACCGCCGGCTGCCAGTTGATCACGATCACGCAGTATCTGCGTCCGTCGGCCCGGCACCATCCGGTGTCGCGGTGGGCGAAGCCGGACGAGTTCGTCATGCTCGACGGGATCGCCCGCGAGATCGGATTCCTCGGCGTCCTGTCCGGTCCGCTCGTGCGCTCGTCCTACCGGGCCGGCCGCCTGCACGCCGAGGCCCTCGCCGCGACCGCAGTTCACTGATCCCGATTTTCTTCCGTTCCAGCAAGGAGTTCCCATGTCTACGCGATCTGCAGATGTCGTCATCCTCGGCGGCGGTTCGGGTGGCTACGCGGCCGCCATCCGTTCGGCCGAACTGGGCCGTTCGGTCATTCTCGTCGAGGAGAACGAACTCGGCGGCACGTGCCTGCATCAGGGGTGCATTCCGACGAAGGCGCTGCTGCACTGCGCCGAGGTCGCGGACAGTGCCCGCACCGCTTCGCAGTTCGGTGTCGACGTCACGTTCGACGGTGTCGACCTCGAGAAGGTCCTGAGCTACAAGAACACCATCGTCACCCGACTGCACAAGGGGCTGCAGGGACTCGTCGACTCGTACGGCATCACCATCGTCAACGGGCGCGGACGGTTGGTCGGACCCAACGGGGTGGAGGTCGACGGCGAGTTGATCACGGGCGGCGCCGTCGTCCTGGCGACGGGGTCGTCGCCGAAGACGCTGCCCGGCATCAGCATCGGCGGCCGGGTCGTCACCAGCGATGAGGCGCTCGTGCTGCCGTCGGTCCCGAAGAAGGCGATCATCCTGGGCGGCGGTGTCATCGGCGTCGAATTCGCCAGTGTCTGGGCCTCGTTCGGTGCGTCGGTGACGATCGTCGAGGCGATGCCGCGGCTGGTGCCGAACGAGGACGAGACGATCTCCAAGTACCTCGAACGGGCTTTCCGTCGCCGCAAGATCGCCGCGAAGACAGGTGTGCGGGTGACGGAGGTGACGCAGGACGAGGATGCGGTGTCCGTCACCCTCGACTCCGGCGACGTGCTCGACGCCGACGTCGTGCTGGTCGCGGTGGGGCGCGGCCCCAACACCGCGTCCATGGGGTTCGAGGAGACCGGGGTGATGCTGGAGAGGGGATTCGTGGTGACCAGCGATCGACTGCGCACCACGGTGCCCAATGTCTTCGCGGTCGGCGACATCGTCCCCGGGCTCCAGTTGGCCCACCGCGGCTTCCAGCAGGGCATCTTCGTGGCCGAGGAGATCGCCGGGCTCCGTCCGGACGTCATCGACGAGACCGGCATCCCCCGCGTCACGTACTCCCACCCCGAGGTCGCGTCCGTCGGGTTGACCGAGACCGCGGCGCGGGAGAAGTTCGGCGAGAACGTCGAGACCGTCACCTACGACCTCGCCGGCAACGGCAAGAGTCAGATCCTGAAGACGTCGGGGGCGGTCAAACTCGTGGTGGCGCCGACCGGGGTGGTCGTCGGCGTGCACATGGTCGGCGACCGAGTCGGCGAGCTGATCGGCGAGGCGCAGCTGCTCTACAACTTCGAGGTCGGCGCCGCGCAGGCCGCGAAGTTCGTGCACGCCCACCCCACGCAGGGTGAGGCGCTCGGTGAGGCGCTGATGGCAGTGGCCGGCAAGCCACTCCACGTCCACGGCTGAGCCTAGGCCCTCCGGGCCCGTGCGCCTTTCTGGTTGTTCCAGCAACCACAAAGGCGCACGGGTGGCGGAGCCGCCTCAGTGGGTAGACAGCGGTGCGTCCGCGGTGGCGTCCACGCTGGTCTTCTCGAATCGCAGTCGCGACACGGCGATTCCGGCGAGGACGAAGGACGCGGCCACGAGGATGTACAGCTGGGTGGGCGACCAGTCGCGGTCCAGGAGGGCGCCCGCGACGATCGGGGACGCGATGGCCCCGACGCGGCCGATGCCGATTCCCCAGCCGACACCGGTGGCCCGGACGGCAGGCGAGTAGACCGACGGCGTGATTGCGTACAGCCCGGCGATGCAGCCGTTTGCGAAGACGCCGATCAGGGCGCCGAGCCCGAACGCGATGACGATGGACGCGGTGGCGGGGACGAAGACGACGAGCAGCACGCCCGCGATCGCCATGTAGGCGATGAGCACCCGCTTCAGGGCGAAGCGCGCGGACAGCGCCCCGAGCAGGGTGGCGCCGAAGATGCCGCCGAGGTTGAGGAGCACTCCGCCGGTGACGCCCTGGTTCGCGGACATGCCGGCCTCGACCAGCAGTTTCGGGGTCCAACTGGTGACGAAGTAGAAGCCGAACATCGCCATGAAGAACGCGAACCAGACCAGAAGCGTGCTGCGGCGGCGCTGCGGGGACAGCAGGACGCGCATCGCGAATCCGGCGTCCCCGGTGGCGGCGGCGCGCGGTGCGGGCAGTTCGTCGAGTCGCGGCTGACCGACCCGCTGGGCGAAGGCGTTGATCCGGTCGAGTGCGTTGGCCGGCCGCCGGACGAGCAGGAAGTCGATCGATTCGGGGAGCCGGGCGTAGACGACGGGGATGATCACCGCCGTGCACAGCCCGCCGAACAGGAACACCGAGCGCCAGCCGAGCGAGTTCTGCAGGACGACCGCGATGATTCCGCCGAGGGTGGCGCCGACGGCGTAACCGGTGGAATTGAGGCTCACGGCGAGCCCGCGCCAGCGGTTCGACGCGTACTCACTGGCGATGACGTTGCTGCTGGCGAGGATTCCGCCGATGCCGACGCCGGTGAGGGCCCGGAGCAGGCCGAGCTGCATTGCGTTCTGGCTGACCGCCGACAGCAGCATGCCCGTCGACGCGAGTGCCAGACACAGCAGGATCATCGCGCGGCGTCCGATGGTGTCAGCCCATGGCGCCAGGAACAGCGACCCCGCTGCCATGCCGAACAGTCCGGCGCTGAGCAGGAGGCCGACGACCGAGCCGGACAGATCCCACTCCTGCGACACCGACTGCGCGGTGAACGCCATGACGAGGACGTCGAAACCGTCGAGCACGTTGAGTAGACCGCAGATGGCGATGGCGCCCCATTGGTAGCGCGTCATCGGGCTGCTGTCGATGCGTTCGCGAAGGTCGAATTGCATGCGCTGGACCTGCTCTTCCTCGGAGGTGGGCTGTGATGTGGCTCACGACTCACCTACCGTGGCGGACAGGTCACTCGTTTCCAACTTCGCTTCCGAATGTCGGAATACGAGAAGTAGCGGTTGGATGCGGTACTGGGCCATGATTTCCCTGTTGACAACTGGAAGACTCCGGGCGACCGGCAGTGGGCGAAAGGTCCATGGATGTGACTGGCTCGGGTTTCGGTAATTCCTGGTCGGCGGATCGGTTGTTCGCCGGGCCGGGCGAGACACGGGAGCGGCTACGCCGCACCGATTGGGCGGCCACGCCGCTGGGGCCCGTCGAGACCTGGTCTGTCGAGTTGCGGGCGGCAGTACGGACCGTGCTGCCCTCCGAGGTTCCGATGTTGCTCTGGTGGGGGCCTGAGCTCGTGCAGATCTTCAACGACTCGTACACCCGGGTCCTCGGCGCCAAGTACCCGGCCGCGATCGGTGAACCCGGTGCGCAGTGCTGGGCGGAGATCTGGGACGAGGTGGGTCCGCTCGCCGAGCAGGTGATGTCGGGTGGTGCGGCGACCTATACGGAGAATCAGCCGCTGTACCTGCTGCGGCACGGGTACCTCGAGGAGACGTACTGGACGTTCTCCTACAGTCCCGTGCAGGACGAGGACGGGAATGTCGCCGGGGTCTTCGTGGCGACGACCGACGTGACCGCGACCGTGCTCGGCGAGCGTCGACTGGAGACTCTGCGGCAACTGGGCACCGTTTCCACCGCAGGCGGCGACGATCCGCTCGTCGATGCCTGCCGTGCGGTCGTGCGGGTACTCGGCGACAGCGGACGAGACGTTCCGCTGGCCGCGATCTATCTCCGTCGCGAGGTCGTCGGCGGCTCGGGTGACGACGCCGCCGAAGACCTCGTGCTCGTCGGTGCCGTGGGGGTGGACGACGACGGCGAGTTCAGGCCCGCCCGGATCCCAGCGACCGACGTCACCCGCCACCGTGGCCGGGCGCCGGGTGAGCTCGAGCCCGCCGCGACCAAGGCGGTGACGGAGGTGAGGCTGTGCCCGTTGATCGTGACGGGTCACGCGGAACCGGTGGGTGTGCTGGTGCTCGGGATCAGTCCGTATCGCGCGTTCGACGACGCATATCGGGGCTTCGCCGAGTTGGTCACGGCGAAGGTGTCGACCCTGATCTCGGACGCCCTGGCCTACGAGTTCGAACGCGACCGCGCCGCTGCGCTGGCGGAACTCGACGCGGCGAAGACGCGGTTCTTCGAGAACGTCAGTCACGAGTTCCGTACCCCGCTGACCCTGTTGCTCGGACCCCTCGAGGCATTGCGCGAGCGGACCGGGGACGAGTCGCCCGCAGATCAGCGCGACGCGATCGCGGCCGCCTACCGGGCAGCGGTCCGGCTGCAGCAGCTCGTCGACGACCTGCTCGATCTGTCGAAGGCGGAAGCCGGCCAGCTTCTGCCGCGCGCGGAGCCGACCGATGTCGGCCGGTTGACGGCCGACTGCGTGAGCATGTTCGATTCCGCCGCCGTGCAGGCCGGACTCGCACTCCGGGCCGATATCGACGAAGGCTCCGGTCCGGTCGAATTGGACCGCGAGATGTGGGTGAGGATCGTGCTGAACCTCGTGTCGAACGCGGTCAAGTACACCCGGTCCGGATCCGTGTCCGTCGCGCTCCGCCAGGACACCGGCCGGCTGGTGCTGAGCGTGACCGACACGGGTGTCGGAATTCCGGCCGAGGAACAGGAACGCGTATTCCACAGGTTCTATCGCGTCGAGGCCCGCGGGTCGGGCAGTGGCGGCGTCGGCATCGGACTTTCCCTGGTGGCCGATTTCGCCGCTGCGCTCGGCGGTTCCGTCGATCTCGACAGCGCACCGGGCCGGGGCAGCACCTTCACCGTCCGCATACCGCGGATCCCGGCGCCCGACGGCGTGACCCCGCGCGCGACCGACCGACCCGTCGGCGCGGTGACGCCCTTCGGCGACGTCGACCAGCGGGAACCGTCCGCCGAGGTCGCGGTATCGAACGAACGTGGGGCGGACCGCCGCCGCATCCTGCTCGTCGAAGACCACCCGGACCTGCGGGCGTACCTCACCCGATTGCTGCAGGAGCAGGGCTGGGACGTCGACCCCGTCGCCGACGCGGAGTCCGCGCTGAAGCACGTCGCCGCCCGTCCGCCGCATCTCGTGCTCAGCGACATCATGCTGCCCGGTCGCGACGGCATCGACTTCCTGCGGGAGCTGCGATCGGAGCAGTCGACGGCACGGCTACCGGTCGTTCTGCTCACCGCCCGGGCGGGAACGGAGTCGACCGTCGACGGGCTGAACCACGGAGCCGACGACTACATCGTCAAACCGTTTCAGCCGAACGAACTCGTCGCGCGGGTGCGTGTTCATCTCGAAATGTCGTGGCTTCGTGAAACTCTGATCACGGACAGTGAGCTCGAGTCGAAACAACTGCGCACGGCGCTGGATACGCGGACAACCCTCAGCCAAGCGGTCGGGCTGACCATGGCCGCCTTCCAGTGCGACGCCGACACCGCCTTCGACAAGCTCTCGTCGTATTCGCAGAATCGCAACGTCAAACTTCGGGAAATCGCGGCGGAGGTGGTCGCGAACTTCGCCGCGGGCACCGACCGCAAATAGAGCCGCAGTTTCCCTGAGGCGCGTTTCGGGTAGGCGTGACCGATGAACGACGATCATCAGCACGCCGAACCGGAACCCGACGATCCGCGTAAGCCGGATTCGCCTGCGGACCTGACTAAGCCTTCCTGGTGGTACGTCATCAGGAAGACGGCGCACGAGTTCACGCGCGATCAGTGCACCGACCTGGCCGCCGCACTGACGTACTACGCGGTCCTCTCCCTGTTCCCTGCGCTGCTGGCGCTGGTCTCGTTGCTGGGTGTGTTCGGTCAAGGGCAGCGCACCACCGATGCGGTCCTGCAGATGGTCGACGATCTCGGGCCGTCCTCCGCCGTGGACACGTTGCGCGACCCCATCGCGCAACTGGTCGCGACGCCGACCGCGGGAATGGCCCTCGTTCTCGGCCTGCTGGGTGCGGTGTGGTCGGCGTCCGGCTACATCGGGGCGTTCGGACGCGCGATGAACCGCATGTACGAAGTCGAGGAGGGGCGTCCCGTGTGGAAGCTCCGGCCCCTGATGCTGGCCGTCACCGTCGTCGGTCTGGTGCTGGTGGCCGCCGCAGCGGCGATGCTCGCTCTGAGCGGCCCCGTCGCCCGCTCGCTGGGTGACGCGATCGGATTCGGCGATACCGCCCTGACCGTCTGGAACATCGCGCGTTGGCCGTTCGTCCTCGGCATCGTCGTGGTAGCCGTGGCCATCCTCTACTACGTCACGCCCAACGTGAAGCAACCGAAGTTTCGCTGGATCAGCGCCGGCGCGTTCCTCGCCATCGTCACGTGGATCCTGGCGTCGGTCTTGTTCGGTCTGTACGTCGCCAACTTCGGCAGCTACAACAAGACCTACGGCTCCCTGGCCGGCGTGATCGTGTTCCTGCTCTGGCTCTGGATCACCAATCTGGCGTTGCTCTTCGGCGCGGAACTGGATGCCGAACTCGAACGCGGACGGGAGTTGCAGGCCGGCATGCCGGCCGAAGACGAACTGCAATTGCCGCCTCGCGATACACGGGTCTCCGACAAGAACGCGGAGAAGTACGAGCAGTACGTGCAGCAGGGCAAGGCGCTACGCGAGAGTGACGGCGATACGTCCGACGTCGAAGCCGTGTGCCCTCCGGGCCCGTGAGTACTTATTAACCGCCCGTGGTTAACAAGTACTCACGGGCGGCGGAGCCGCAACCCGCTGAACGTCATGGCATCGTCCACGATCTTGCCGTGCCGCAGTGTCACCAGGTCGCGGAAGTAGTTCATCCGCAGCCGCCACGGCGCTTTCGAACCCTGCTTCGGGAACGACTCCACCGACCGCAACACGTACCCGGCGGCGAAGTCGAGGAACGGCTCCTCCTCGACCGAACTGTCGCGCTCCGGGGCGCACTGCGCGAACCCGTTCGCGTCCATGTGCGCGAGCAGACGGCAGACGTACTCGCACACCAGGTCGGCCTTGAGCGTCCACGACGCGTTGGTGTACCCGATGACGAACGCGAAGTTGGGCACCCCGCTGAGCATCATCCCCTTGTACGCCATGGTTTCGGTGAGGTCGATGTCGTGGCCGTCGACGGCGAGCGTCATCCCGCCGAACGCGAGCAGGTTCAAACCTGTTGCGGTGACGACGACATCGGCGCGCAGCTCGTCGCCGGACTTCAGCGTGATACCGGTTTCGGTGAAGGTGTCGATGTGATCGGTCACGATCGACACCTCGTCGTTCCGAATGGAGCGGAACAGATCCCCGTTGGGCACCAGGCATAGTCGCTGATCCCACGGGTTGTAGCGGGGCGTGAAGTGGGTGTCGATGTCGTACCCCTTCGGCAGCCACTTCTCCTGGAGTTGCCGGATGCGACCCTTCATGAATTCCGGGTATCGCTGGCACAGTTGATAGATCGCGGTTGCCACCGATGCGTTCTTCAGGCGGGTGAGGCCGTAGGCGAGCTTGGCGGGCAGGTGCCGCCGCAGCTTGTTGGCCAGCTTGTCCTTGGCCGGCATCGAGATGATGTAGGTGGGCGAGCGCTGCAGCATGGTCACGTGTGCGGCGTCGGCAGCCATGGACGGCGCCAGCGTCACCGCGGTGGCTCCGCTGCCGATGATGACGACCCGCTTGCCCCCGTAGTCGAGGTCCTCGGGCCACTGCTGCGGGTGGACGACGCGACCACCGAACCGGTCGATTCCGGGGAACTCGGGAGTGTAGCCCTCGTCGTAGCGGTAGTAGCCGCTGCAGGACATCAGGAAATCGGCGGTGAACCGGACCTTCTCACCGCTGTCGGTGCGCTCGGCGTCGACGGTCCAGTGCGAGTCGGCGGTGGACCACTCGGAGCGGATCACCCGATGCCGGAACCGGATGTTCCGGTCGATCCCGTGCTCAGCCGCCGTGTCCTTGACGTACTCGAGGATCGACGGCCCGTCGGCGATCGACTTGTCGTTCTCCCACGGGCGGAACCGGTAGCCGAGGGTGTACATGTCGGAATCGGAGCGAATGCCGGGGTAGCGGAACAGGTCCCACGTGCCACCGATCGATTCGCGGCTCTCCAGGATTGCGTACGTCCGGCGGGGAAAGTTGTCCTGCAGGTGGTACGCGGCACCGATCCCGGACAGTCCGGCCCCGATGATCAGCACGTCGACGTGTTCGACGGGCGCCTTGGCCGCGGTGGTCTCGGCGGCGGTCTCGGTGTGTGACATGAACACTCTCTCGCTGGCTGGGAAGGGGGGTTACTTCGGGTCTACGGCGACGTCGTCGAGAGCGACATTACGTGCGCTGGTGGACCGGCCGAGTTTCGCGACCTCCTCGTCCATCAGCGGAAGAATGCGGGGGACGTGGGGCAGCGTGTTGCGATCGCCGACGCGCGAGGTCACCACCGACTTCAGCCAGCCGGCGAGCGCGACCCACCGCGGCGCATAGACCCGGCGTTTCCGCTTGGCCAGGGCATCGACGAATGCGTCGACGCAGGGACCCACCGACGACGTCTTGCCGACCGGTCCCGGCAGGACCGCGAGAAGTTGGTTGAACGCCGTGAGGTCGGCTTTCGCGTCCTGGACGAGCGGGGTGTCGATCCACGACATGTGGGCCGAGCCCACGGCGACACCGCGGTGCGCGACTTCGAGACGCAGGACGTTGGCGAAATGCTCGACGCCGGCCTTGCTCGCGCAGTACGCGGCCAGACCGGGCGCGGGTGCGAACGCGGCGAGCGACGAGACGATCAGTATGTAGCCCTTGCGCTCGATCACGGACGGAAGCGCAGCGCGGACGGTGTAGAAGACGCCGAGGATGTTGACGTCGATGACCCGTTTGAACCTGGCTGGATCGACCTGCATCACCGAGCCGTAGCTTGCGATGCCGGCATTCGCGACAACGAGGTCGATGCCGCCGAACTTCGCAACACCGTCGTCGACGGCCTTCTGTACGGCGGCAAGGTCGCAGACGTCCGCGGCTACGGCGATCGCGACGTCGTCACCGAGTTCGGCGGCGAGGGCGTTCAGCGGCTCGGCGTCCAGATCGATCAGAACCAGTTTGACGCCCTTGCGGGCGAGGGCGCGGGACGTCTCGGCTCCGATGCCACGCGCTGCCCCGGTGACGAGAGCGACTTTGTTCCTGAGCGTGGGCATGGGATCTCCTGGCGTGTGATCTGGCACCGTTTGGTGTCAGTTTGTATCTGGAACTGTGCGGTGTCAATATGGGGGCGTGAGTTCGCCCAAGCTCGACGAAACGGGCCGCACCTACCGCGGTGCGGGTCCGCGCCAGCGTCAGGAAGAGCGTCGCGTGCGCCTCGTCGACGCGGCCGTCGAAGTGTTCGGGACCAGCGGATACCGGTCCGCGACGGTGGAGAAGATCTGTTCGACCGCCGGGCTCACCAAGCGCTACTTCTACGAGTCCTTCGACGACAGCGAGGCCCTCCTCCTGGCCGCGTACGCAAGCGTGACCGACCGCCTGCGGGACAGCGTCCTGCACGGAGCGGGGGCCGGCGGCGCCGATCTCGACGCGCGGGTTCGCGGTGCACTCACCGCCTTCTTCCGATCCGTCGCCGACGACCCGCGGATCCCGCGGATCGCATTCCAGGAAGTCCTCGGCGTCGGGCCTGAGGTCGACAACGCCTACCGCCGCGTCACCCTGTCGTTCGTGGACGCCGTTCTCGTCGTCATCGGTCCGGCCGTCGACCGGACCGCATTTCCCGACTTCCACCTGCGCACCCTCGCGACCGGCCTGGTGGGAGCCGTGCTGATGATCGCCCAGCAGTGGGTGCTGGCGGAGAACCCGCAGCCGATCGAGTCCGTCATCGGCAGCGCGCACACCATCCTCTCGGCCGTCCTGGGGCAACTCGGTACCCCGCCCATGTGAGTGGCGCGGCGTCCGGGCGCACGCTTTGCCACTCACGTGCGCTGACCTGGGATTGCGTGCGCCGGTGGGAATCCGGGCAAACCCCTGACGGCATCACATATATGTTGTTAAATACCTGACATGTCCGGTGCTGTGCACTGCCAATCACGGTGGGTCCGCAATACGACGATCCGCGCGGTGCTCATCGCGTTGCTCGGGGTGGTCGCGCTCGCTACGCCGACTCCGATCGTCGCGCACGCCGCCGGCTACGACGGCCTGCTCGACATCACGCCGGCGAACGCGGCGGCGGAGTCGATCGGCGGACTCGACCCCCGGCTGCCCACCGACTCCGCCGTACTCGGTGCCGCGCTGGCGGCCGCCCGCTCCGACGGCGTCGCGCCGGCGCGGTATTCGTCTTTGCTGCAACAGTATTGGTTGTCCCGCGGATCCGAGGCGTCCGGCATCGACCTGGCCGCGTGGGATCCGAACGCCGGACTGATTGCCAATGCTGCGGTGGTCGACCGGGTGTACGAGAACTACGGCCGGTACCAACTTCAACGCGCCGAGCTCTACTGGTCCGGGATGGCCGGGCTGGCGGGAGGGTCGTTCGCCGCGGGCTTCTGGGACCTCGACCTCGGCCGCAGCGTGCTCGGAGTCGACGCCGTCCACACCCTGGGCAACGCCTTCGCGTCCACGGTCCGTGGGTTGCCCGGCGAGGCGATGACACTCCTGCCGACGGACCCGAGAACGCTCGCCACCGTCGGCCCGGCGATGACCGCCGACGACATGGACTGGTACCAGAAGCGCCTGCTGATGATGCAGAAGCACATCTACTTCGACATGGTGCCCATGCACGAGGCGTACCTGAACGAGGGCCGGGCCGCCGTCGAGGAGATGGCCGCCGCCGGACTGCTCGACGAGAACGCCGAGATCGCCTGGAACGGCATCTTCTCCGGCTCTCCGGCGGGCTACGCGGACGCCCTGTTCCGGATGGCGTCGCGTGAGCAGAATCAGATCATCGCCGATCAGTGGGACGTCACCGCGGCAGCCCGCGACGGCGTCGGCCGCGCACTCACCTACGCCACCACCCTCGCGGCGCAACCCTCGGTTCCCGGTTCGCGCGCACCGGGACAGGTTTCGCCGATGTCGGTGGCGGGCGACGTGAACGGCTCGGCCTATCGTCTCCGCACGCCCCTGCCCGGCTTCAACTGGGCCGATCGCGAACCGCGCTGGCAGTACATCGTCGGTGACATCGCGTCGTCCTACCAGCGGCTCGCCGAGGGCCGTCCGGGAGAGTTGCGGGCCCTGCTCGCGATCCCGTTCCGCGACTTCGTGGAGAGCCAGCGGGTGCTGCGGCGGGTACCCGACCTCGCCCGCGACATGAGCGCCGGCTGGGAGTTGTCCCCGGCGCAGCCGTAGGCGGGGCACGATGCCGACTTTCCAATGGATGGATGTGACGTTGCGCACGCGTGGGCGCGGTTGGCACGTTGTGTCACACCACGCCAGGCCCGATCGCAGGAGAGTCGATGAACGTATCCGCCGTCACGCACGACAGCCCGACGACCGCGACACCCACCGAGGTCGCGAAGACGCCGAAGAAGGCGGCGCTCGCGTCGTTCCTCGGAAGTGCGCTCGAGTACTACGACTTCTTCATCTACGGATCCGCCGCCGCCCTCGTCTTCGGGCACACGTTCTTCCCGGCCGGCAACGACGCGATCGGCACGGTCGCCGCGCTCGCGACGTTCGGCGTGGGCTACGTGGCCCGGCCCGTCGGCGGAATCGTGCTCGGCCACTTCGGAGACAAGCTGGGCCGCAAGAAGATTCTGCTGCTGACCCTGCTCATCATGGGCCTGTCCAGTCTCGCGATCGGATTCCTGCCCACGTACGAGCAGATCGGCATCGCCGCCCCGATCCTCCTCGTGCTGTGCCGCCTCGCGCAGGGATTCTCCGCGGGTGGTGAGGCCGCCGGCGCCAGCACCCTCACGCTCGAGCACTCACCGGAGGGACGACGGGCGTTCTTCACCAGCTTCACGATGACCGGATACGCCGCCGGGATGGTCCTCGCGACCCTCGTCTTCATCCCCGTTGCCGCCTTGCCGAAAGACCAACTCGACAGCTGGGGCTGGCGAATTCCGTTCTGGTGCAGCGCGGTGATGCTCGTGGTGGCCTACTTCGTCCGCACCAAGCTCGACGAAACTCCGGTGTTCGAGGAGTCACGCGAGCAGGAAGAAGTTCAGAAGCTGCCCGTCGTCGCCGTCCTGACCACCCAGTGGCGTGACGTCCTGCGGATCGCGCTGTGTTCGCTGTTCGCGGTCGGGCAGACCGTGTTCACGGTCTTCGGGCTCGCCTACGCCACCGGACCCGACGTCGGCATCGACCGCACCACGATGCTGTGGGCGTCGTCGGTGTCGATCGCGGGCTCCATCGTCGCGATCCCGCTGCTCGCCAAACTGTCGGACCGCGTCGGACGCCGCCCCGTCTGGATCACCGGTGCCCTCGGGTGCGCCGTGACGATCTTCGGGTACTTCTGGGCCATCTCGGTCGGCTCCATTCCGCTGATCTTCGTCGCCGCGCTGTTCACGATGACGCTGTTCTACTCGATGGTGAACGGCCTGTGGCCCAGCTTCTTCACCGAGATGTTCGCGGCGCCGGTGCGCTACTCCGGTTTCGCGGTCGGTACGCAGATCGGCTTCCTCATCGCCGGCTTCGCCCCGGCGATCGGCTGGGCACTGCTGGGCACCGGAGTGAACGCGTGGATCCCCGTCGCAGTGTTCACGGCGCTCTGCATGCTGGTCTCATCCGTCGCCGCCTTCACCGCCCGCGAGACGTACCGGGTGCCGCTGGCCGAACTCGGGCGTCCGGCTACTCCTCAGGAGTAGCCGGAGGACAATAGGGCGATGTCACGGACACCGACAGGAGAATCGGTCACTGCCCGCGTCGTGAGGGTTCTGTCCTCCTTCGACGCGGACACACCGTCCCTGTCGGTGTCCGATATCGCGCGTCGGTCCGACCTTCCCGTCGCGACGGCGCACCGTATCGTCGGGGAACTCGTGAAGTACCGCCTCCTCGAACGCAACGACACCCGTATCAGCATTGGCGTGCGGATGTGGGAACTGGGCTCCCGCGGCTCACACACCCTGAGCCTGCGCGAAGCCGCGATGCCGTTCATGGAGGACGTGAACGCCGCGATCAAGCAACACACCCAGTTGGGCATCCTCGACGGCAACGAGGTGCTGTTCGTCGAACGGCTCTCCACCCGCGGGTCCGTCGTCAACGTCACCAAGATCGCCGGACGTCTTCCGGTGCACGCCTGCTCGTCCGGTCTGGTCCTGATGGCCAACGCCTCCCGCGACGTGCAGGACAATTTGCTGTCGCAGCCGCTCGAACGCTACACCGACGCCACCGTCACCGATCCCGACCAGATGCGACGTCTCCTCGCCGAGGTCCGGCACCAGCACTTCGCGGTGGCCGCCGGTCTCATCACCCCGGGTGCGACGGGAGTCGCTGTGCCCGTGCGCGACAGCGACGGTGGCAGGGTGATCGCCGCCCTGTCCGTCGTCATACCGCACGATCAGGCCAACCCGCAGTCGGTGGTCGCGGCGCTGACGACGGCGTCGCGCGGCATCACCCGGGCGATGACGCGCGGATCGCGGCACTGACAGAGTCCCTTTCCATCCATTGAAGTCGCGCTGTGACTCGGCTCTCGGATCGGTCAGAGTGGTTGTCACGAACACACCGTCACCGATCACGCATTGCGAGCCGAAAAACACTACACACCAGTGCTTTCGCCGATGTCCGATCGAGTGCCGACACTCCAGGGAAGGTCCAAGCATGAGCTCGAAAACTGTCAAATGCGACCTGTTGGTCATCGGATCCGGGGCCGCAGGCATGGCCGCGGCACTCAAGGCGGCGAGCGAGGGGCACAGCGTCATCGTCGCCGAGAAGTCGCAGTGGCTCGGCGGCACCACCGCGATCTCGGGCGGCTGGGCGTGGGTGCCGGGCAACAAGCAGGGCCTTGCGCAGGGTGACACCCGTCAGGAGATCGAAACCTACATCCGCGCACTCGCCAAGGACTGCTACAAGGCCGAGATGGTCGACACGTTCCTCGACGAGGTGCCCGAGGCCATCGACTGGCTCGAGCGCGACACCGACGTCGAATTCGTCTACCCGGAAATGGCTCCGGACTACCAGATGGACGCGCCGGGCGCGAAGCCGTCGGGACGCGCGATCTCGGGCAAGGTCGTCGACGCCCGCACCCTCGGCGAGAACCGGTTGCGGTTGCGCCCCTACCTCGACACCTACACCGTGTTCGGTTACATGCCGGAGGTCGGACCCGACATCGCGCAGTTCCTCCACGCCAACCAGTCGTTGAAATCGTTTGCTTACGTGTCGAAGAAGCTCCTCAAGACGTGGGTCGAGACGGTGCTTTGCCGCCGATCGTTCGACCGGACCAACGGCAATTCGCTGATGGTTCGGATGGTGTCGTCCGCCGCGAAACTCGGCATCAGGATGTGGACCGAGACGCCGGTGACGAAGATTCTGCAGTCGGAGAACGGCATCGTCACCGGGGCGGTACTCGGGGGTGTGCACGCGGGAACGGTGGAGGCGCGGCTCGGTGTCGTCATCGCGGCCGGCGGCTACTCCTCGGATCCGGCACTGCGAGCCGAGTACTGGGGTCATGATCCGCACGGCGACAACCACTTCACTCCCACGGTCGGGCACGACGGCGACAACGTGCGCCTGGCCTCGCCGCTCGGCGGGCACGTCGACACGGACGTCCACGAGCCGGCCGCGTGGGCCCCCGTGACGGTGTTCACCGGTCTGCGCGGGCAGCAGCGGATCTTCCCGCACTTGCGGGCGTTCGGGCTCCCCGGATTGATCGCCGTGAACCGCAAGGGCGAACGATTCGCCAACGAGTCGAGCTCGTACCACGACTTCGGCATGGCGATGATTCAGGAGAACGCCGGCCAGGACGAGACCTTCGGCTACATCATCGCCGACTCGAAAGCCATGAACAAGTATGGAATCGGCTACGCCAAGCCGTGGCCGATTCCGCAGGGATACTTCAAGAAGACCGGATTCCTCCACAAGGCCGACACGGTCGACGAACTCGCCCGCAGGATCGGTGTCGACGCCGCCGGGCTGAAGAAGACCCTGTCCGAGTTCAACGCGGGAGCCGCCAAGGGGGAGGACCCGAAGTTCAATCGTGGGTCCAACTGGTTCCACCACTTCAAGGGCGACATGGAACACCAGCCCAACCCGAACCTCGAGCCGCTCGACAAGGGACCGTACTACGCCGCGAAGATCGAGATGGGCGACCTCGGCGCCTACTCCGGCCTCGCCGTCGACCGGCACAGCCAGGTACTCGACGACGACAACCAGCCGATCCCCGGTCTCTTCGCCGCCGGTTCCGCGGCCGTCAGCATCTTCGGCGGCGGCTACCCGGGCTACGGCGCCAACATCGGGCCCGCCCTCGTCTTCGGGTACACCATCGGCCGGGACGCCGAGATCCTTGCGTCGCTGCGCAGCGAATCCGTCGAGCCGACCGTCCTGGAAGAGGTCTGACGTGCCGTTCTTCCTCGTCCGCTACACATACACCGGCGACACGGCCGGCCGGGACCAGCACCGTCCCGAACACAAAAGCCACCTGCAGGCCGCCGCCGACCGCGGACTGATCCTCGGGTCCGGACCGTTCGCGGCAGGAGAAGCACCCGGCGCGGCGATGATCTACGAGGCCGCGGACAGGCAGGACGTCGTCGACGTCGTCGAGGGCGACCCGTTCCTGACGCGCGGGTTCGTCGCGTCGCACGACATCACCGAATGGATTCCGATGATCGGCCCGTGGGCGGTCGCAGCAGTGGGAGGTAGGTCATGACGGGTCGAGTGGCAGGGAAGGTCGCCGTCGTCACGGGGGCGAACGGTGACCTGGGCGGCGCGACCGCGCGGATGCTCGCACAAGAGGGGGCGCTGGTCGCGGCCCTCGACCTCAAAGTGCCGGATGCGCCGTGGGATTCGACGGCGATCACGTCGTTCGCGGTCGACGTCACCGACGAGACCAGCGTCGCCGAGGCCGTCGCGGCAGTGGTGGAGACCGTGGGTGTTCCCGACATCCTGGTCAACTGCGCCGGCATCATCGGGCGGCCCGCGCCGTCGCACGAGGCGTCGGTCGCCGAGTTCGACCAGATCTTCGACGTCAACGTCAAGGGTGTCTGGTTGACGACCAAGCACGTCGTGCCCCACATGATCGGCCGGAAGAAGGGCAGCATCGTGAACTTCTCGTCGATCCACGGGCTGACCGGAGGCTCCAACGTCCCGCTGTACCACGCGTCGAAAGGTGCTGTGCGGCTGCTCAGCAAGGCGGACGCCGTCACCTACGGGCCGCACGGAATTCGCGTCAACTCGATCCACCCCGGGTCGATGCGGACGGCGATGAGTCAACGGTCGGCCGAGGGCAGCGCGATCGGACCGGAGGAGTATTACCGCCAGCTCGTGTCGGGCAACCCCCTCCCGCGGCAGGGGGAACCCGACGAGATCGCCTACGGGGTGCTCTACCTCGCCTCGGACGAGTCCGGCTTCACCACCGGCACCGAACTCGTCGTCGACGGTGGGTACACGGCGCACTGAGCTGTCTTTCCTCGCTTCGCCGCGCCCAATGTCGCACTGGTTCAGTCTGACTGTACCGGTGTGACATTGGGCGAGTGCCGTCAGCCGAAGTGCCGCACCAGCCGGCGATGCCGGTGCGCGAAGAACGCGCCGAGGACGCGGGCGAGCACCGGCGTCAGCGGCACCAGCGGGAGCCGCGGCTCGAACGTGATCCGGTCGTGGACGCCGGTGCTCCCGTCGTCGAAGGGCCTGAGCGTGCGTTCGTGCTCCCACCGGCGCATGCTGAGCATCGTCGACTTCTCGTGGAACCGCCGGCACGGTTCGAGTTCGGCGATGGTCAGATCGTCGTAGTCGAACGGGACGAGCCCGAACAGCCGCAGCCACGCCCGCCCGAGCGGTTCACCGACCGGAACGGAGTCGATGGTGATCGACTCCCGACCCCGCGGGATGCTCATCGTCATCCACGGACGCATTTCGTCGTTGATTCCCTCCGGATCGACGACCCTCGCCCACACCTCTCCGATCGGTGCGCCGACGACCGAGCTGCGTTCGATGATCACGGTTCCATCATCGTTCGACATATGAGGGTGTGCAACGGCTTGGTTTCTGTGCACCGACATTCGGTGACGCGATCTATCGACATCCCGACAAGCCGATCTTGCTCTGCAGATGGCGATCGATTGCTTCGACCTACGGGTTCATGCACATGGCGAGGAAAAGGCCTGATGAGACGGCACCGGGCGACGTCCGGACGGGTAGGCCGCGGTAACGGAACAGCTGGTGATCGCGAAAGTTGATCTTGTGCGGACACTGATACTGGTCGGAACGGCTCTCGGGCTCGGGGCGGGCTTGGTGTGTACCGGCCTGTTCGGCTGGTGGTTGTCGTACCCGGTGCATTTTTATGTGAGCAACTGCACGGCTACATCCGCGCCGCCGATCTGACCGTGCCGGAAGAACTCCTCAACCTCATCGACGAGATTGTTTCTCCAGGTACCCGTGTCAGCCCACAGGATGAGGCGTGGCATCACCCTGATCTTGCCTCCACGTCTCGTCGTCGGCGTCTGTGAGGGAGCGCAGAGCCGACACTCCTTCGCTCAGTACCGGCATCACTGGATACGTCGGTGCGAATCTTCGCCATTCGTCCGTTCAGCGATCCGCGCGCCACGCTGCAAATTGGTACTCGTGCGGTGCACAGCAAGATCGGCGAGTTCCGGCGCATGTCGCTTGACGATCTCCCGCATCCGTGTCTCAGCCAGGGGACCGAGCTTGTCGTAGATGTCTACGAAGTTGCGCCGAGCCTCGTCCCGCGGCCACGGACCGGGAAGCACTTCGGCCGGTAGATCGGGATCGATGTCGAGGAAGCTTCGCCACCGCGCCATCACCTTCGTTCTGATGATCAATGCGTCGGCGGGGGTGGTCCGGTGCTCCGCGATACGCGCGCGCAACTGCGTGGCGTCCTCGACGAAGCTGGTGTATTCGCGCGCGAGGTCGGGGAGATCCCACGCGGTCACGGGGTTTCCGTCCAGGGTGTCGCACTCGGTGATCCGGGCGCGACTGACGGTCGCACGCTCGACGCCGACGGCTGCCAGGGAAGTGCACGCCTCCTCGGTGAGGTCCCACGGTGACACCCAGACACCGTCGTAGAGGGGGCCGAGGCCGAGGGTTCGCAGCCGTGTGCGGAGGATGCGTCGGAGCTCACGCTGTTCCTCCGGCACCGAGAACATGACGAAGGTCCAGAGGCCGTCCCACGCGCGGTCACCCGAACCGAACCGGAAGATGCGGGTGAGCCGACGCATCGCCAGATCCTCGGTCTTGGGTGGGACGCCGTAGAAGGTGGTCCGGCCGACTTTCGAGACGGTGACGAGGTCGCGAGCGGCAAGTCGGCGGATCGCGGCGCGAGCAGCAGGTTCGGCCAGCCCGAATTCGGCGAGCAGGTCGACCAACACGCGCGACGGCAGCGGCTCGCGGCGCCAGAACCAGTAGTCGCCGAGCAGGGCGGTCAGGAGTCGCTGGGAATTCTGGTACTGCGGCCGCGTAGAGCTGTCACTCACTGTCACAGAGTAGCGGTGGGCTTCAGGGACTCCGGTCAGCGCAATAACGGCCTGGAGAAAAGGAATGCAAAACAATGTCCGTTCGGTGTATGGTTTGTCGCACATCGAGAAGAAGGAGTCGACCGCACAGCTACCGCTTGGTGGGATTGACCCAACCCATGAGCCCGATGGGTGGAGCGCATGGCGTTCTTCCGCGCGCCGTGATGACTTTCCGTGGCGATGCGGAGTATTGTCATTTCAATGACGAGCGCAACGAATCTGCATGATGACTCTGCCGCTGGAGTGAAGGCGCAGAGCGTCCTGCTGACGGTCCTCGGCCGCTACGTGCTCGGCCGCGACGTCCTCGTCGGTACGTCGAGCGTCCTCGATGTCCTGTCCTCAGTGGGCGTCGGCGAACATGCCACCCGCTCCGCGCTCGACCGGATGGTCAAACGCGGTCTCCTGACAAAGCATCGCCACGGACGGCGCACGTATGTCGGACTCACCTCGCGCGCGGAAGTGATCCTGCAGGACGGTCACATCCGGATCTGGCGCACCGGGGCCGTCGGAAATGATTGGGACGGAACATGGACCCTCCTCAGCTTCAGTTTCCCCGATTCCTGGCAGAAGCAGCGCCACGAGCTTCGGGCGCGCCTGCAATGGGCAGGGTTTGGCTTCCTTCAAGGGGGGCTGTGGATTTCGCCTTCCACGCGTGACGTCACCGACGTTCTCGACGGGGTCGAGGGTGGCGACAAGGTGCGCGTGTTCTACAGCCGCGCCGAGTCCGGAATGGATGTGCCCGCGATGCTGCGTGACGCATGGGACATAGCAGGAATCGCGGATCGCTATGCGCAGTTCCTCAACCGGTGGGACGATCCGGGCAGTCGTGTGGACGGCGCGCTGGCCACACAGTTGCTGCTGGTCACCGAGTGGCTCGAGGTGATTCGTCAGGACCCGCGGTTGCCGCTCGCGCACCTGCCCACGGACTGGCCCGCGGCGCCGGCGCAGCGTCTGTTCCGTGCGTTGCACGACCAGCTCGACCCGGTAGCCCGGGTGGAGGCCGGAGAACGCCTCGATCTGCGGACCGCAAACATCGCGGTGTGAGAACTTTCGTCAGATTATTGACGGAAGTCTAGTATTGAACTAACTTCATCCCTGTTGCACGCATCACTTTTCGGCTTCAGGGACTGTTGGGTCTCGGGGCCTCTCGACCATCAAGTGAGGGACCAATGAGGCTCACTCGTTCGAAGACCTTCTGCGCTGCCGCCGCGTTGTCGGTGCTGGCGCTGGCCGGTTGTACGTCGATCGATCAGAAGACCGCCGACACCGAGAAGCTGTCGGGACCGGGCGCCAACGCCGGCGTCCTGTACGACCAACTGCCGCAATCGATCAAGAACAAGGGCGAAATCGTCTTCGCCGGCGACTCGCACCCGCCGTACCGGACCGTCGGACCGGACGGCAAGACAGTCACCGGGATGGACCCCGACGTCCAGCAGGCGCTGTCGGGAGTGCTGGGAATTCCCGTCCGGACGGAGATCACCAGCGGTCTTCCCGCCATGCTGTCCGGGATGCTCGCCGGCCGGTATGACGCCTTCAACGGCCCTGTGAAGGCGACACCGGACCGGCTCGCACAATTCGACGGTGTCCAGTGGCTGACCAGCCGCACCTCCTACCTCATCCCGATGAATGGGGGCATCGATGCCGAGAACGCCGACGCGCTCTGCGGAACCCGGTCCGCAGGGGTCGTCGGATCCATCACCGAGGAACAGGTCCACAAGCTGTCCGATTGGTGCGCTGCCAAGCGGCAGCCGGGGGTGGAATTCGTCGGTCTTGCCGACACCAACGCGACGCTGCTGGCGGTGCAATCCGGCCGGGCCGATTCGGCGGCACTGACACAGAGCGGCGCGATCGATACCGCCGCAGCACAACCGAACACCTGGCGTACCGTCGCTCAGACCGAGGAGCAGGGCGCACTCGCCGACCAGCTCGTTCTCCTGGCGCCGAAGACCAACGAGCTCGGGCCGGTCTTCTACGAGGCGTTCAAGTTGTTGTTCGAGGACGGTCAGTACCAGGAGCTGGTGAAGAAGTGGCAGCTCGAGGACATCGCCATTCCCGCTCCGGTTCTCAACCCCACGCCGGCCGCATGAACCCGCGCCTGTCTGCCCCCGTCATGTCCGAAGAGCAGGGAAACTCGATGACCGCCCCAGTTTCCGCGGAACCTCACACCGGACCGAGACCCGACGAGACCGACGTCGCCCGGGCCCGGCCACGCCTGCGCCCCGCCCGGTGGATCATCTCGGTGATCCTCCTGGTTCTGGCCGCACAATTCGTCAACTTCGTGGTGACCAACGAACGGTTCGCCTGGGACATTGTCTGGGGCTACCTGTTCTACCCGACGGTGCTGCAGGGTCTCGCGATGTCGGTGTTCATCACCATCGTCGGCATGACGGTCGGATCGCTGTTGGGCATCGCCCTCGCGGCCGGCCATGCCAGTGACTTCTGGCCCGTACGAATCGTGTGCCAGGCCTATGTCGGCGTCTTCCGCGGCATTCCGCCGCTGGTGCAGTTGATCTTCTGGTTCAACCTGGCCTATCTTCTGCCGGAAATTTCCCTGGGAATCCCGTTCGGACCCACGTTCGGGTCGTGGTCGTCGACCGCACTGATCAGTCCGCTCACCGCAGCCCTGATCGGCCTGAGCCTGCACGAGGCCGCGTACATGTCCGAGATCATCCGGTCAGGGCTCGGCGCGGTCGATGCCGGCCAGCGCGACGCCGCACGCGCCATGGGCTTCACCCAGTGGCGGACCTTCTCTCGCATCATCCTTCCGCAGGCCATGCGCGTCATCGTTCCCCCGACCGGCAACCAGTTCATCTCGCTACTCAAAGGCACGTCCCTGGTCTCGGTGATCGCCATGACCGACCTCCTCTTCTCCGTGCAGCTGATCTACAACCGCACGTACCAGGTGGTTCCGCTGCTACTGGTGGCCTGCATCTGGTACCTGGTCGTCGTCTCGCTGCTCACTTTCGTGCAACGCCGACTCGAACGCCGGTACGGCAAGGGGCAGCGCCGTGACGAGGGCGGTACCACCCCCTGGCGCACCACGTTTCTTCGAGGAAGGGCCTCGCGATGACCGACCGAACTACCCCCGTCGTCCGGGTGACAAACCTACGCAAGACCTATCACGGCACGACCGCGCTCGACGGAGTGGACCTCGAGGTAGCCGAAGGTGAGGTCGTGGTGATCCTCGGCCCCTCCGGCTCCGGTAAGTCGACCCTGGTCCGCTGCATCGACCAACTCGAGAAGATCGACGGCGGCGCCATGTACCTCGACGGCGAACTGCTGGGTTTCGCGCAGCGGCACGGAGCCCTGCGCCCACTCACCGACGAACAGGTCGCCCAGCAACGACGACGCATGGGAATGGTGTTCCAACAGTTCAACCTCTTCCCGCACTGGACCGTGCTGCGCAACATCACCGAGGCGGCCGTCGCGGTCCACGGATTCTCGCGTGAGGACGCCCGGGTCCGTGCCGAGACGTTGCTCGAGAAGGTCGGACTGCCCGACAAGGCGCAGGCCCACCCTCGGCAACTGTCGGGCGGGCAGCAGCAGCGGGTCGCGATCGCGCGGGCGGTGGCCACCCGTCCGCGAGTGTTGCTGTTCGACGAGCCGACCAGCGCACTCGATCCCGAGCTGGTCGACGAAGTGCTCGGTGTCATCAAGGATCTCGCCCGAGGCGGGCTGACGATGATCGTTGTCACCCACGAGATGGAATTTGCTCGCCAGGTCGCTGACCGCTGCGTGTTCATGGTCGCGGGCAAGGTGGTGGAGCAAAACACCACCGACGAGTTCTTCGAACGCCCGCAAACCGAACGCCTGCAGCGATTCCTGAGCCGATTCACCCAGTCGCTGACAGCAAGCCGTGAGCGTGAACTCGTGAAGGAATCGCAGTGAGCCAGACCTGCACCGTCATGGCGGTCGGTGACCTCGTCCTCGACGAGCCCGACCCCGCCTTCTACTTCGCGCCGAGCGCACACCTGTTCCGGTCGGCAGACGTGGCCATCGGGCACATCGAGGTGCCGCACTCGACCAGCACCGTGCAGGCGAGCACCGACGTGCCGGCACCGCCGGCAGACCCGCAGGCGCTCGAGGCGGTGGCAGAGGCGGGTTTCGATGTCGCCACCCTCGCGGGGAACCACTTCTACGACGTCGGTACCGAAGGTGTGCTCGACACCATCGCCTACTCGCGCAAGGCCGGATTGCGGACCGCGGGTGGGGGAGCGAACCTCGCCGAGGCGCGGGAACCGGCCATCATCGAGGCGGCCGGACTGCGCGTCGGGGTACTCAGCTACAACTGCGTCGGACAGCGCGAGTCCTGGGCGGCGTCCCAGAAGGCGGGTGCCGCGTACGTGAAGGTGCTCACCCACTACGAACTCGACTCCGCCACCCCGGGTGGACCACCGACCGTCTACACGTTCGCGGCACCGGACAGTCTCGCCCAGATGAAGGCGGGCATCTCCGCGTTGCGACCCCAGGTCGACGTCCTCGTCGTCGCACTGCACAAGGGAATCGGGCATACCCCGGCGGTCCTCGCCGACTACGAGTCCCCGGTGTCCTACGCAGCGATCGACGCAGGCGCCGACCTGGTGATCGGGCATCACGCCCACATCATGCGCGGCATCGAGTTCTACCGCGGAAAGCCGATCTTCCACGGGCTCGGCAACTTCGTCACAGTCACCCATGCGCTCACCCCGGTCGGCGGAGACTCCGCCGAACGCCGCGCGTGGGCCGCCCGCCGACAGGAAATGTTCGGTTTCAGCCCCGATCCGGCGATGCCGTCCTATCCCTTCCACCCCGAGAGCCGCAACACCGCCGTCGCGACGTGCACCTTCGACGCCGACGGCCTGGTCGCCGCCGGCCTCGTTCCGTGCTGGATCGACGACGACGCGCGACCGGTGCCACTCACCGCCGACGATTCCCGCACCGAGGGCGTCGTCGAATACATCGAGACGATCACCCGCGCAGCCGGTTTCGACACCGACTTCTGCCGCGACGGTGACCTCGTGATGGTCACCGCACCCACTGCACAGCAAAGGATCCGATAATGGCTCAGCGACCCCTCGAAGGAAAGGTCGTCCTCGACCTCACCACCGCACTGGCCGGGCCGTACGCGACTCTGCTCCTCGCCGGTCTCGGTGCCCGTGTGATCAAGATCGAGAACCCCGAGCGCGGTGGGGATGCCGCGCGCAACAATTCGCCATACGTCACGCCGGACGGGCTGTCGGTGCAACGCACCGGCGCGGACGACATGTCGGTGTCGATGCTGTCTCGGGGACGCAACAAGGAGTCGATGACCCTCGACCTCAAGAACCCTCACGGCAAGCAGGTCTTCCTCGACCTCGCAACGCAGGCGGACATCGTCGTCGAGAACTACAGTGCCGGTGTCACCGCTCGACTGGGAATCGACTACGCGGCCGTCTCCGCCGCCAACCCGAGACTGGTCTACACCTCCATCAGCGGGTTCGGCAGTCAGGGCGGCCCCGGCACCGGCAAAGCCATGGACACCATCATCCAGGCGCTCAGCGGCGTGATGATGACCGCAGGCAGCCCCGGCGACGCCCCCATCCGCTTCGGCCTGCCCATCGGCGACCTCGTCGCGCCCCTGTTCGCCGTCATCGGCACCCTCTCCGCCGTCATCCAGGCCGAGAGCACCGGCCGTGGACAGCACGTCGACGTCTCGATGCTCGGTGCGCTGACCTCCATGGTGGCCGCGGAACCCTTCGACGCCTTCGAGATGATCGGGCTGCCCACCCGCACCGGCGCACTCGTGCCGCGGCTCGCCCCCTTCGGCACCTTCGAGGCGGAGGACGGCTACTTCGCCATCTGCGCTCCTACAGACGGATTCGCGCACGGAGTCCTGACGGCGATCGGGCGCCCCGACCTGATCACCGATCCCAAATTCGCCCGGCGCGACGGCCGCGTCCACAACGCCGACGAACTCCACGCGATGATCGGACAGTGGGCGGCCGACAAGCCACTTGCAAAGGTGATCACGGACCTCGAAAGTCACGGTGCGCCATGCGCGGAGGTTCGCTCGCCCCGCGACGCAGTGCGCGACCCCATCGTCGTCGAACGCGGTGAGGTGGTACCTCTGACACACCCGACCTACGGAAACGTGGTCGAGTTGTTCGGAAGCGGACTGCCGATCACGATGTCCGGCAGCGACACCACGCTCGACCGTCCCGCGCCCGCGCTCGGTGAACACACGACCCAGGTCCTGGCAGATCTGCTCGGGTACGACGAGCCGCACATCGCCGACCTCGTCGAGAGCAAAGCGCTGTGACGACGTCCTCCGCGTCTTCGACACCGTCCGCATCGGAGCGGCTGCGCAGCCACTACGACAGCCGACTCGATCGAGCGCGTACGGCCGCGGCCGACGGGACCGTGGTGATCGGGGTCGTCGGATCCGACGTGCCGCCCGAAATCCTCGAGTCCTGCGGTGCGCTCGCATACCGACTGTCCAGCATCGACCGGTCGCCTAGCCCCGAAGCCATCACACTGCTCGGGGGCGCCGTCGACGCGACTGTGTACTCGATCCTCGACCAGATCCTCGCCGGGGACGTCGACTTCCTGCGTGGACTGGTCGTGTCACGGGACAGCCAGGCGTCGCTGCGGTTGTTCTACGTGCTGCGCGCGCTGGCGGCGCAGGGACGTCCGGTGCCGCCCGTCCAGCTGCTCGACGCCCTGCACCTGCGCCGCGACTCGACGCGCAGGTACAACACGAGTCAGATCGGAGCGCTGGCCGTGACCATCGAGCAATGGACGGGTCGGTCGTACACCCTCGCGAATCTGTTTGCAGCACAATATGTCCGAGCACGCGTCGGGGGCCGACTGGTCGAGGTCCGCGAACGTCGACGATCGGACACTCCGACCGTGTCGGGTGTCGACGCGCTCCGGTTGTACGCACTCAGCCAGACCGCGGAACCCGCCGAGTGCATCGCACTGGCGGAGGCGTTGCTCGCGGACCCGTCACCGATTCCGGCCGGGCCGCGTGTGTTCGTCACGGGCAGCGCACATGACCACGACCGTGCCTACAGCGCCCTCGAGTCGGCGGGCGCGCGGTTGGTGGGTGACGACCACAGCTGGGGTGATCCGGTGGCGGACCTGTGGCCGGTGCCGGCGACAGGTGACGACCTCGACTGCGCCCACAGCGCAATCGCGTCGCATCGCCTGTACTGCGGGGAGATGGCGCAGACGTCGGGGTTGGCCGACCGGGCCGGCTATAGCGCCGAGGGTGTGCGGCGCGCCGATGCGGATGCGGTTCTGTCCCTCGTCCGCTGCAACGATCCCGCACCGGACTGGGACTTTCCCGTACTGGTCCGGGAACTCGGTGACGCCGTGCGCACGGCGAAAGTGGCCGGTGGCGCTCGTACCTGGCCGGATGAGGAACTGATGGCAGCCCTCCAAAGGCTGAGCAGGAAAGATTGCGAGGTATCCGCACGATGAGCGCAGTACACGCTGCTTCACCGGAGCGACTGGCTGCGGCGACCGCGGCCACCGCCTACCAGAAGGAGTGGTTCGCGCAGATGCGGGCCGAGGTGGCGGCCGGCGCCCCGCTCGCGCTGGTCAACGCGGACGCACCCCAGGAGGTCCTGCGCGCGATGGGGATCCCCTACGTGGTCAACCAATGGTGGGCGTCCGTCGTGGCCGCCAAACGGTTGGGCCCGGCGAGCCTGAACACCATCGCCGAGCTGGGCTATCCGGACGACTCGTACCAGTACGACGCGATCGGACTGGGCTCGATGAACCTCCCGCCCGAGCAGGCACCCTGGGGTGGGCTGCCCCGACCGGACTTCGTCATCGCCGAGAGCAGTGGGGACGCTACCCGGAAGGTGTTCGACTTGTGGGCGCAGCATCCGAAAACCGAGTTCTTCGCGTTCGAGCGATCTTCGGCGACCACTGCACCCGACAACTGGTGGGACCTCGTCCCGCATCGGTGGGATCAGGCGTACGCCGCCGACCGTCTGGACCTGATGACCGACGAGAATTGGCAACTCGTCGAATTCCTCACCGAACGCACGAAGCGGACGTTCGACCTCGACCGCCTCGCTGCCGTGATGGACCTGGTCAACGAGCAAGCCGAGTGGAACAGGCGGACACGGGACCTGATCGCGTCGTCCCGCCCCACACCAGTATCGATCAACGACAGCATCCCGGCCGTGATGATCCCGCAGTGGCACCGCGGCAGCGTGTGGGCCCGCGACGCGGCGCGCGCCCTCTACGACGAGGTCGAGCAAGCAGTGCACGATCGCCGGGTCGTCTGCCCGGACGAGCAGCTCCGCCTCATGTGGATCGGACGCGGTCTCTGGTTCGATCTCGGTCTGTACCAGCGGTTCCAGGAAAAGTACGGGGCCGTCTTCGTATGGTCGATGTACCTGGCCATCGCCGCCGACGGCTACCCCCGCTACGGGGACGACCCGATGCGGACCCTCGCCGCCCGGTTCGTCGGGTTCACCGACCAGCTCTACACACCGCCGTGGTCGTCGCAGTGGTACGTGAAGGAGGCGCTCGCCCACGGAGTCGACGCGGTCGTCCACCTCGTGGCCGACGACGTGCCCGGGGGAACCTTCACCACCGCGGCACTCGAGCAAGCCGGAATTCCCGTCCTCGAAATCAATGCCAGCAACGCGGATTCGCGCGGCGACACGGCCACGGTAGTCGAGAACGCGATCGGCGACTTTCTCGAGAGGAGAGTCCTCGGCTGAGACCCCGATGCCTTCCCTCGTCCCGCCACCACTCCGTCGGCGCAACTTCGCCCTCTATTTCACCGGCCAGATCGCCTCCAACACCGGTGTCTGGTTCCAGAACCTGGCATTGAGCCTGTGGATTGTCGAGGAAACCGAGAGCGCCCGCGCACTCGCCCTCGTCACGGTATGCCAGTTCGCACCGATCCTGCTGCTGTCCACCGTCGCTGGTGCTGCCGCGGACACGTTCCGTCCCCGATCAATCCTGTTCGTCACCGCGGCACTGTCGGCGCTCGCCGCGGCGATGCTCGCTCTTGCGGCGAGTTCCGGTATCGACCACCTTCCCGTCCTGCTCGCGATCGTCGCGTTCTCCGGGGTGGTGCAGGCGTTCGACCGCACGGCGGGCCATGCATTCCTGTTCGAACTCGTCGGAGCACGCGAACTCGGGGCGGCGGTATCGCTCAATACCGTTGCCCTGTCGGCGGCCCGATCGATCGGGCCGGGCATCGCCGGCATCGCGTACGCAGTGGTCGGGCCGGCCACGTGTTTCGGCATCAACGCCGCGACCTACGGCTTCGTGATCGTGGCGTTGTGTTCGATGAACGCGAAGCGGTTCGTGGCGCGTCCCGTTCGACCTGCCGATGCGGACGGAGCGCGGAGTGCCGTCGGCACGTTGCTGGCCGACCGGACGCTGCGGAGACTGTTCGCGACCAACGTCGCGGCGACAGTGCTGGCGATGAACTTCATGGTGGTCGTCACGGCGATGGTGACCATCAGCCTCGACGCCGGCGCCCCGCAGCTCGGTGCCGCGCACGCACTCAACGCGGTCGGCGCGGTCGTGGGTGGACTCGTCGTCTCGATGCTGGCCGAGGTGCGTCTGCGCGTGGTCGCGCTCGCCATCATGGTCCTCGGCGTTGCACTGGCCTGTGCGGCGATATCACCGAATGTTGCTGTATTCCTCGTTGTTTCACCCCTGATTGGTTTGGGATTGGGTGCGTTCCAAAGCTCGCTGGGCAATGCTGTGCAGACTCTGAGCCCCTCTCATCTGCTGGGCCGTTCCTCGGCTCTGCTCACGATGAGCAGCGTCGGCGTCGCGCCCATCGGGGCAATCATCGCCGGGTCAATCGTCGACGGTGCCTCCGCGCGCTGGGCGATGACCGCGGGAGCGCTTGCCTGTCTGGTATGTGGCGCGGTCCTCGCGCGCGCACCGCGCACTACCCGTCCGGGCATCCGTACTGAGGAAAAGCGTCCTGCCCGAACCTGACCTCGACCGTCCATGATGTGGACGACCTGCACGGGCCCAACGACGCCGACCAGGCTCATGAGGCCGGCAATCAGTGCGATTCCCTCGCCCGCATGTGATGCCCTGGTAACCAACGGGTCTGCGTCAAATACATTGCGCCCACCGCGACCTTGGGGTGACCAACTCGCACACCCGCGCGAACGTGTGGTGGCTGGACAACAGCGCCAAACGAGGATCGAACTCCGCGATAGTGCTGCGGAACACTCTTCTGCCAACGGTTCGAGGCTGTCATCGATGCTGGAGCGGCATTCCAGGTGTCATGACCGGGCCAGTCCTGTGGCAGCAGCTCAGTGGGCAGGTTCGGGTTCAGGTCGGGGGAAGTTGCGCCGGTCCGCCATGGCGGCGGTGTGAAGTTTGAGAGCCTGAGCGGGGGAGGGCTGCGTGCCGCGGAGACTCTCGCGGAGTGGCTGGTAGGTGTCGACAGATTCTTCTCTACCAACCGCCCAGAGCCCGCAGGTCGAACGCTTCGGTCGCGACCGTGAGGGGATGTGCCGGCGACACGCACGTCGCTCGGAATACCGTCACCGACATTCCGATTTCCTCGTGCACCGCTGGGTGAGGCCGCAGGAATGAACTCTGGGAGCAGCCGCGGCCGTCTGCACGGGAACAGCAACTGGTTCGACATCGGCGACGTTGCGGACCAGGAAATAGCTGAAGACGTGGCGCTGATGACCGACCGCGGGACCGGGCCCGCCTTCCAACGCAGTGCCGAGTCGCCACCAAACTCGTGTTCGCCGCGATTCCGTCCGAGGGCTAGGAGGAGTTCGGATCTTCGTTCGCACCACTCGTCAACGCCCTCGAGAAGGACCTAGGACTCCCGTGGAATTCCAAGCTGCAAAAGGCAACTCGGGCGTCACTGAAGCGCAGGTCGCGTCGGGTAGACGTCGCAGTGTACGGCAGCCGCTCACCACCCGAGACCGGTGTCCGCAGTTCCTTGATGGCGGTTCATTCATCACCGCGTCGGGCGGCGTCGCGCCGAGACTGCCGGCAACGCTTCTGCCGAGATCATCACGAGCTCTGTGGGATCCACGCAATCGCCGCCGATGTAGTCCAGCAACGACCCCGGGTCGGATCGCCAGGGTCGTTGCGCACGTGTCTGATCCTGCAGCCTCGGTCACGCGTCGAGAGTCAGAGCTTCGGTGCATGAACGGGACACACACGGCATCATCACCTGCCCGGACTCACGCTGAGACTGATCGAGTACCGAATCGCGATGATCTGGTGTTCCTTCAATCACACGAGTCTCGCAGGAACCACATGTTCCTTCGAAGCATGATCCAGGAATGACCACACCCGACTCGGCGCACGCGTCGATGATCGACTGACCCGGAAGCACCGTCACCTGTACGTCAGACCGCTCCAGATGCACCCTGAACGATTCGAGCGCGCTGTCGCCGGCAACATTCGAGCCGGGCTTCGGGGAGAACCACTCCACGTGCAGTTCCAGGCCGGCCGCCGTACAGGCCTCTTCGAGTTCGGAAAGCAAAGATGCAGGACCGCAAGAGTATACGACCGTACCGGGCTCTTGTGCGGTAATGAGCGCAAGCAAGTTGGGACGGCCGGACACGGCGGAATCGTGCAGGCGAGCGGCGGGGAGGTCGGCGACGACATCGGCATACGCCATCGACATGCGTTGCTTGCCGATGTAATGGAACTCGAACGGACGGCGCCGGTCGAGGACCTGCCGCGCCATGGCGAGCATGGGAGTCACCCCAATCCCTCCGGCAACGAACAGGTACCGATCGGCGTCGACCAGCGGAAAATGATTTGTCGGGCCTGCCACGGTGAGCGAATCGCCGGCCTTGATCATCTCGTGGATGAACGCCGAACCGCCGCGGCTGTCGTCCTCACGAAGGACGGTGATGGTCCATGCGTCGGACTCGTCGGGGTTTCCGCACAGCGAGTACTGGCGGGCGAGTCCGGTGGGCAGGCGCAGTTCTATGTGCGCGCCAGGTTCCCACCGAGGTAGTGCTCTCCCGCCGGGATCAGCCAGTGTCAGTTCCACTACGCGATCGGCAACGTCTCGCACCTTCGAGACGACGGTGATGCGTTCGCCCGAACGGAGACCGAGCCCATAGTCGAGTGTTCGGTGACGAGATGCCGGGGTGAACCGGACCGGCAAGGTGGACAGGCCGATATGGGGCCAACCGGCCTGTACCGGCTCGCCGTCGAGAACAATTTCGTCGGTCAACGCAAACAGTTCCTCGACCACGATCCGCAACTCGGCCCGCGCCAACGGTGCGCCCAGGCAGGTATGAATACCGTTGCCGAAGGCAACGTGACGGTTCGGGCGGCGGTCGATCACGCAACGGTCGGCGTCCTGGAATATCGTCGCATCCCGATTCGCAGAGGACCACATGAGGGCTACCTTGTCGCCCGCTCGAATGGTGTGCCCGTGGAGATCGACATCTCGGGTGGCAGTCCTGGCCAGGAGTCTGGCCGGTGACCACACGCGCAGGATCTCTTCCATGGCTGTCGGGATCGCATCCCGGTTCTCCCGCAGATGTCGCTGCTCCTCGGGATGGCTGGCGAGGAAGGCGATCACGCTGCCGATGCCGTTCGTAGTAGTGCCGTGCCCGGCCTGAAGGAGCAGGCGCAGAACTGCGACCACTTCGTCATTGCTCAGCAGACGGCCGTTGATCTCGCCGATCAGAAGGCCGGTGGCCACGTCGGTCTCCGGGGCGAGTGGTTGCCGTCGGCGCCGCTCCACGAGTGCCTCAACGTAGGCGTAGAGCCGGTCGTTGGCCTGGCTGTGTCGAGCGGCGTCTCCTTGGGTGCCCGCGGTCAGCACCGCGTTCGCCATCTCCTTGATTCCGGCGGCATCCGCGGTGGGGATCCCGAGAAAGGTGCACAACACCTGCGCGGGCAGGGGATGGGCGATTGACTCGACGACCTCCGCCCGTCCTGCCGCAACTGCCGAGCCCAATAGATCCCGTGCAATTCGCCGAATGGTCGGCTCGATGGCTCGAATACGTTGGGGGGAGAAGTATTTGTTCAATAGGTCGCGGTACTGGCGGTGCTCGGGTGGATCCGATTCCAGTGGCGGTCGAGGAGGCCGGGTGGGCCCCGTCGAATCCGGAATGGTGGTCTTGTAACGGCTGGCGAAAAGTTCGGTGTCCCGCGCCGCCGCGACCACGTCCTCGTATCGGCTGAGGGTCCAGAACCCGCCGAATCGGTCTGTATGCGCGACCGGACACTGTTCCCGGAGTCTGGCGTGCTCAGCCGTGGGATCGGTCTCGTGGGTGGCGGCGAGCGGGTCCCAATCGCCGTGACACATTGTCTCTGCTGCCATCGAGTGGCCTCTTTCGCGTAGATGACCGGACAAATGTTTGCACAACAATATGTGACCGTCCTTTTAAGTGCAATACAATGAGGGAGGCTGTGAAGATGGTGCATAGCAGAAGGAGGAAGCCCAGATGACGAATGTCAACGAGGGCGGGTGGCCCGACCCGGAGATCGTCGATTTGCCACGGCAACAGGCCGGGTCCAGCTCACAGGCGTTGTTGGGAGCCTTACTGGCGGACTACACCTTCGAGGACGCGGGCGGGCTGACGTCCGAAGCGGTCGTGCGGTTGCTCGCCGAGTTCGGCATATCCTCCTCCGGAGCCCGATCGGCGCTGAGCCGCATCGTGAAGCGGGGACTCCTCGTCCCACATCGTCGGGGACGGACGGTGACCTACGACATCAGCGACACGGCCCGGCTGACCCACCGCGAGAAGCTCGGTGCCGTAGTGCGGTTCGGAAACCCCGCGCCACCTTGGGACGGACAATGGACCGTGGTCGTGTTCTCGGTCCCCGAGACCCAGCGGATACTTCGCCAACGCCTTCGAACATTGCTCGAGAGCAACGGGTTTGCGATGTTTGCAGATGCACTCTGGGTCTGCCCCTGGGACCGGCGAGGCACGGCCTCCCGGATCGGGTCCGATCTCGGTGTGTACTTGGCACTCTTTCGCGGGGAGTTCTCCGCTTGCGACAACTCCGAGATGGCGCCGAGCCGAGCCTTCGACCTCCGGGGAGTGCGTAGGGAGTACGACAACTTCCTCGGCACCCACGCCGACGAGGCAGCCGCGATCATCCGCGGACAACTGAGCGCGGACCAGGCGTTGGTGCTACGAACGACCGTGCTGCGAGACTGGCGCAAAATCGCCGCGTTGGACCCCGCGCTGCCACAACAGCTACTACCGGCGGACTGGCCCCAGGGCGAGGCGCGCCAGGTTTTCGAAGTTCTATGGAGGGGCTTGGGCCCGCTGGCACTGACCAGGCTCAGAACCCTTCTGGCAGAAGAAAATCCCGCCACGGCAGACCGTGTGGAACTGATGGATATCGAAGTGCCCCACCGCGGGGTATCGACGACCCCGTGACGCTACCTCGGGAAACGAGACGCGATGAACTCCTCGATCCGCCGTTCGATCACGCCTGGGGACAACGCGCGCGGACCTGCATTGCTGCCCGAATCTCGAGGACCGGTATCCCAGCTTCTTCCGGGGCCCGAGTAATGAAGGACGGGCCGGCTACGTCCCTCCAGCGCGTCTCCCCAGAGGTGGCGCAAGTATCTCAGTATAAAGACGAACGTCGTTTTTTCGCGATACATCAAAGAGGTTCCGCCGTCGCTAATCGAGCCAGGTGCTGGTCCGCGTTCCGATGATGTGGGCCGAGACATGCTGTCCGTAGTCCGGGGCGTTGCGATCCAGCACGCCCCGAACCCGGCGCATCGCGGCTGGGGCGAGTGAGTCGTAGAGACGGACGAACACGCCTTGGGCGTCCGACCGCGGCCAATCCTCCGGAAGCAGATCCGGTGGCAGATCGGGATCGATCCGCGGAAACGACCGCCAGACATTGACGAGTTCGGTACGAAGGACCAGCGCCGAGGCCGGGTCGAGGCTCACCTCCTCGAGTCCCCCGAGCAGCGGTTCCGCACCGTTGAGAAACTCCCGGTACAACCCCTCGATGACGGTGAGGTCCCAGGCGTCGGTCGGGTTACCGTGGCCGAGCCCGATACCGCCGATTTTTCCTTCGAAAAGCGAGGCGGATTCGATGCCCAACTTCGTGATCAGCGCCGCCGCATCACGGGCCACCGGCCTCGGTGTAATCCAGAGGCCATCGTAGAGGGGGGCGAAACCCAACCAGGACAGTCCCTTGCGGAGTTGTTGCCGCAGCGCCCGTTGTTGCTCGGGGACCGAGAAGCCGACGCACGTCCATTGGTCCGGGCCCTCACGTCGGGCGTGGCCGAAGTCGGCAATTCGCCGCAATCCCGACGCCAGGCGGACTCTGGCTTGCTCGGACAGGCAGTAGAACGTTCGCCGGCCTTCCTTGACTACAACCAGGCGCCCCTCTTTGGTCAGTCGGCTCAACAGGGTGCGGCAGCCTGATTCGGACACACCGAAATCGCACATCAGATCCACCAATACACCGGACGGCGCAAGCGCTCCCTCCGTCAGCCAGTAGTCGGCCATCAAGGTGATCAACATCTGGCGCGCACGTGTCCCTTCGGCGGTGCGGACTCGCATGTGCTCGAGAAAGTGGTGCTGACCTGGGCTGACCATGCGACTCCTTTGGGAGAGGGTGTTGTGAATCTAGCGTAGACGCACAAATAAAACGAAAAAGATTGACGATCGTCACAAAAACGCCGACAATCATCGGACAGTGACGCCGATCTCATCCTGTTGGGCAGGGGAGGTTCGAACTCAGGCGTGGACTGGGAAAGAGGAAGCATGAATCACTCCGTGGCCATCGAAAATCTGTCGAAACGGTTCCGACGCCGAGACGGCGCCGTTGTCAGTGCGATCGACAACGCCACCATCCACATCGACCGCGGCGAGTTCATCGTCCTTCTCGGACCGAGTGGATGCGGCAAGACCACCCTGCTGCGCTCGGTAGCAGGGCTCGAGACACCCGACTCGGGAACAATTCAGGTAAACGGCCAAACCGTCTTCAACGGTGCAGACGGGATCTACGTACCGCCCGAACGACGCCAATTGAGCATGATGTTCCAGTCGTACGCCCTCTGGCCGCACATGACGGCCCGCAAGAACGTCCAATACCCGCTCGAGAATCAGCGCACTCGACGCCCCTCCCGGACGGCGATGAAGGACAAGGTCGACGCCGCGCTCACCCTGGTGGGTATCGGTGACCTCGGCGACCAATATCCCGCCCAGCTCAGCGGTGGACAACAGCAGCGGGTCGCACTTGCCCGCGCGCTTGTCAACGACTCCGATGTCGTGCTTTTCGACGAACCATTGTCCAACGTCGACGCCAAAGTTCGTGAGCAACTACGTATCGAACTGCTCGCCACCCAGCGGCGGCTCGGATTCACCGCCCTCTTCGTCACCCATGACCAGGCCGAGGCTATGGAGCTGGCGACTCGAATAGCAGTTCTCGACAAGGGAAGAGTGCAGCAGCTCGGCACGCCGGCCGAAATCTACAGTCACCCATCGACCGAATACGTCGCGAAATTCATCGGGAACACCAACGAGCTGTCCGGTCGCCGGGTCACAGGTAGCGCCGCCGCCGTGTATGCGACCGAGGTCGGGGAGGTACACACCGGCCCGGAATCCGGCTCACCCGAGCAGGCGACCCTGCTCTGGCGACCAGAAGCCGGTCACCTCTTTCACGAGCCGCCGACCCACATGAACGGGTTCGAGGGCCGGATCGTCGCGTCTTTGTTCATGGGAACACACACCGAGTACATCATTCGGTCCGCTCAGATGCGATCCAGGGTCTGGACGAGCCAACCTGGACGCTTCCAGGTCGACGACACCGTCTGGATCGGTATCCGCCCCGAGGACGTCATGGTCTTCCCGAACACGTCGGGCACTACCACCACCGATACACGCGAGCTCGAGAAGGCCGCCTCGTGACGACCACTCAGACCCTCCCACCCACTGACGACCTGCCGGCAAAGAACCCGCATTCACGCAAACTCAATGCACCCTCGAGCTTCAACCTCGTCGCCATCCTGATCGCCGCGGCGCTGATCGTCATCGTGTGCGTTCCGCTGATGAACGTGGTGGTGGACATGTTCTCGCAGAACGGCACTCTCAGCTTCGGGGCCATTCGACGCACCCTGGCGATTCCCGACCTCGGAAAATTGATCTTGAACACGGTCGCCGTCGTCGCCGCCAGCAGCCTGATGGCCGTCATCATCGGCACCCTCATCGCATGGGCCAACGAACGCACCGACGCCCGCATGGGAATCCTCAACGACGTTCTCCCGTACCTGCCGTTCCTGCTGCCTCCCATCGCCGGAGCGGTGGGATGGACGATGCTTCTTTCACCCAAGGCCGGGCTGATCAACGCATGGATACGGGACGGCCTGGAAATCATCGGGATTCACCTGGACAGCGGACCGTTCGATATCAACACCTGGTACGGACTGGTCATGGTCTACACCATCTATGCAGTGCCCTATGTCTACATGAACGTCTCCGCGGCGATGACCACGTTCGACTCCAGCCTCGAGGAAGCCTCGCGACTGAGCGGCGCCAGTTACCTCACCACCTTGCGTCGCGTCACCATCCCCGCCCTGGCTCCTTCGATCGGTGCCGGTTTCCTGCTCTGCACATGGTTCGGATTCGGCATGTTCTCGATCGCCGCCATCATCGGAACCCCCGCACATATCGACGTCATCGCGGTGCGCATCGTCCAATTACTGACCTTCTCGTACCCCCCGGAAGAAGACCTCGCACTCGGGCTGAGCGCAATCGTGATGGTGTTCGTCGGGATCTCGTACTTCGTCCAGTACAGAATTCTCAAGACTTCACGCTTCAGCAGCATGACCGGCAAGAGCGCCACCCACAAGATCACTCGCCTGGGCAAATGGCGGCCCGTCGTTCGCGGCGTCGTTCTGCTCTACGTCACCCTGTCGACCGTACTGCCGATGGCAGGACTGTTTCTCGTAGCCCTCAACGGCTATTGGACTCCCAAGATCAAATGGGACTCGCTCGGCTTCGAAGCCTTCCACACCGCGCTGTTCGCCGATCCCAAGACACAGCAGGCCTTCACCAACAGCCTCGGACTGGGCATCGTCGGCGGACTGATCGGCATCTGTGCTGCCGCAATCGTTTCCATCTACATCGCTCAGCGCCGCACTCGCGCGACCCAAATCCTGGACGCCGCCATCAAACTTCCCTCGTCGATCTCCCACATGGTCATCGCCGTGGGAATCCTGCTCCTCCTCGGTGGCCCACCCTTCCACCTCGGTGGCACCTGGCTGATCCTGCTATTGGGATACCTGGCGATATATCTCCCACAGGCATCCATCGCCTCCGACGCGGCAGTCGCCGTCGTCGGCCGCGAACTCGCCGAGGCCTCCAGGATCAGCGGCGGCAGGGACTGGAAAACGTTCCTACGCATCTACGCACCCCTCATGCTGCCCGGACTGGTCGGTGGATGGGCACTGCTGTTCATCCGCATCGTCGGTGACCTCACGGCTTCGGCGATCTTGTCCGGAACGAACAACGTCGTCCTCGGCTTCCGGATCCTCGAAGTTTTCAACGGGGGCTCGTACGCCACACTCGCCGCCCTGTCCGCCGTCCTCGTCCTGGTAACCGGGACAGTTCTGCTGCTGGTGATCTGGACATCGAAACGATTCGGTGTCGCCAAATCCCGATCTACTCACTGACCCTCAACTCGTGAACGGGGAACGACCATGAAGAAACTCACTCTCCTCGCACTCGCGTGCGCAACCTCCGTGCTGGCCGCCTGTGGCGGAGGCGGCACCGACTCCGCAAGCGGGGGCACCGCAGCCAACCTCGACGCAGAAACCCAAGCCCTGGTCACGGAGGCGAAGAACGCCGGACCGGTCACCTTCTACAGCATGCTCGACGAAAGCACCTTGCGCGCGCTCTCCGAAGACTTCGGCAAGAACTACGGAGTCCGCGTCGAACCCGTCCGGCTGGTGACCGCCGATCTCATCCAGCGCTACTCGGCCGAAGCCTCATCGGGCAAGAGCGCCGCGGACATCATGTTGCTGACCGACTCCGGCTTCTTCGCAGATGCCCTCGCCAAGGACTGGATCACCCCCATCGCCCAACAAGACCTGCCGCCGGCCGCCGACACCTTCCCCAAGGACTACCTCACCCACGACGGATCCGCCGCGGTGGTCTCCCTCATCCCCAGCGAGATGGTCATCAACTCCGACGAGACCTCGGAAACTCCATCGGACTGGAAGGCCTACGCCGACAACCAGTTCAAAGGCAAGCTGATGCTGACGAAGCCGGACTCCTCACCCGCCAACATCGCGTTCTGGAGCCTGATGAAACAGCAGTACGGCGACGACTTCCTCGAGCAGATTGCAGCCAACCAGCCACAATTCATGAATAGCGCCGTCCCGCTCACACAGGGAATCGCCGCCGGCGAAGCGCAAGTCGGCTTCCCCGGAGTCGCCGCGATCGTCAACAACCTGACCAAACAAGGAGCTCCCGTTCAATTGGTGAGCCTGGCGCCCACCACCGGCCCCGAAGCCACACTCGCGCTGTCCAAGAACTCGCCCAACCCCGCCGGCGCCAAGCTTCTCGCCAGCTACCTGATGTCGGAGGCCGGCAACAATCTGCTCAACGACGACTCCGACGGCATCTCACCATACGACCCCGAGGGAACGAAGCGATTCACGCGGGTGGAAAACATCAAGCTGGCCGACGCGGCTCAGATCAACGCACTACTGGGAGTCAACTAATGACCATCGAATCGACCCCAACCAGCCACTCACGACGAGACGACCACGACTTCGACCCGCAAGTGCCCGAGGCCTTCGACACCGCGCACACGCAGTTCCGGGAACTCCGCAATCGCTGCCCCGTCGCCCGCAGCCAAGAATTCGGCGGCTTCTGGGCCATGCTGGGATATCCCGAACTGCTCGAGGTCATCACCGACATCTCCCGGTTCACCACCACCAAACAGAACGCAATCCCGTCCTTCGCATTCACCGGCGTCCGCCCACCGCTCCACCTGGATCCCCCCGAACACATGGCATATCGCAGAATCATCAACCAGTTCTTCACCCCACCGAAGATGCGAGACATCGAACCGAAGGTCCGCCGCTGTTCGACCGAACTCCTCGACCCCCTCATCCACAAGGGAAAAGTCGATGTAGCACTCGAATACTCCCAGAAGCTCCCCGCGCACGTCTTCGCCGAGTTCTTCAATCTCTCAGTGGAATTGAGCTCCGAGATCAAGCGCATCAGCGGAACCTACGTCGACGCCATCCAGATCCTCGATCACGACACCGTCCGCCGACTGAGCCGCGAACTGTACGACGTCGCCCAGGCCATCATCGACGACCGCGCGAGTGGGACGTACAGTCCCGATGAAGACCTCACCGCAGCCCTCCTCGGCGGCAGCCACGACGGCGAACCCCTCCCGCCCGCGATGATCCTCGGATGCGTCAGGCAACTCATCGTGACTGGAATGGTCGCGCCCAGCGTCTTCATCGGCAACATGTTCGTACATCTCGGCCGCGATACCAACCTGCAGTCGTTCCTGCGTGCCAACCCGGATAAGATCCCCGCCGCGGTCGAAGAATTCCTTCGTCTGTACAACCCGTACCGCGGCATGGCACGCACAGCCCGCGACACCACCACCGTCGGCGGCCAAGTAATTCTCAAAGACGACCCGATAGCCCTGGTGTACACGGCCGCCAACCGAGACCCCCGTGTCTTCGAACGCCCCGACGAGTTCATCCTCGACCGTTCCAACATCAAAGACCACATCAGCTTTGGCAGAGGAACCCATAGTTGCCCCGGCGCCCCACTCGCGCGGATCATGCTCACAGTGACTCTGGAAGAAGCCCTCTCCCGCGCCGAATTCCTCCTCACGGACTCACCTGGCATGGCCATGTGGGCGGAGTGGGGCACCCGCTCGGTCCCACTGGAATTCATCGGACTCTAAGGAACCAACGGATGGGAACCACAACCACGAGCGATTTCAGCATTGAGGGCAACGATGATCCCGACCACGTATTCAAGGTGTATCAGGATCTGCAAGCCAACTGCCCCGTCGCACACACCTCCGATTACGGCGGATACTGGGCCCTGACACGATACGAGGACGTACGCGATGCGGCGGTCAACTCGGATCTCTTCATCTCCTCCGTGAAGGCCGTCGTCCCCAGCGATCCACGCGGGATCCGACGACCACCCCTCAACTTCGACGCACCCAGACACACCCCGTTTCGACGTGCACTTCTCAGGACCCTGTCCACCACGAGGGTCGAACAGATCGTCGAGGCCCTTCGTCCCCGCGCCGCAGCGCTGTTCGCCGACTTTGTCGATGGCCAAGACCTGGACATCGTCCGATCTTTCGGAACCCTGCTTCCCGCGTACGCCGCAGCAACGTGGCTGAACCTCGACGAGCAGCGTGTCGAATGGCTTGCCACAACAGCGACGGCCTGGGTCGACGCATGGCGGAACCAGGACTCCGACCGGGTCACCCGATTCAGTGAGGAGATGTACCAGGTCGCCCGCTGGCTGGTCGACGACCGAACCAACAACCCCCGGGACGTCACGTCGGACCCGGCCAGCTCGCTGTTGAGCGAACGCGTCGACGGTCAGCCTCTCGAGACAGACCTCGTCATCGGCGCTATCCGCCAATCGCTGGTAGTAGGCATGGTCGCACCGCCACTGCTCATCGGCTCCATGGCTAAACACCTGGCCACCGAACCCGCACTGCAGGAACAACTTCGCCGCAACCGCCGAATCAGGTCGTCAGCAGCGGAGGAATACATCCGACTCTTCACTCCCTATCGCGGTTTCGCCCGGACAGTCAGCCGCGAGACCACGATCCGGGGGACAACGATCACACCGGCCGAACCCGTCACCCTCGTCTATGCGGCAGCCAATCGGGACCCGGCGGTGTTCGACAACCCACACGAGTTCGCGCTGGATAGAGACAACATCGCTCAACACCTCGGCTTCGGAGTCGGCCGGCATCAGTGCGTCGGAATGCATCTTGCCCGCGGGATCATCAGTGTCGGCCTCGACGCCATCCTCGATGGCTCCACAGCGCTCACGCTCATTAGCGAGCCGGTACCTACCCGGATGCCGGAGCTTGGCTATCAGGCAGTCCGGATAGAAGCTACGTCATAACCGCGCCTACGGAAATGCCCAGACACCGCCTGGTCTCTCCGCGAAAGCGGCCGGCGTAGGTCTGCAGGGCCGAAGGAATTCTGCGCCTGACCAGTCTGGTCGCCGTCGCAGGGTGAGAGCGCTACAACGCTTGACATCACAGCGGCGTAACCACCACCGGTGAGGGGTTGTATTCCGACGGCTTCTGCAGCGCGAAGCCTCCGTTCGCGGATCTATGAGTTCGCATAAGATTCGTTATCGTTATTTCGAAAGCAAATGACTTCCAAGTTATTTGGTCCATACCTGCCTGGGCAATGCGTGGATCCCGTGCCGCCCGGTCGTGTTCACATCAGCCATTCTGCGCACCGCTGCCGCGAGAGGCGATATCGCGGCGCGGTCACCCTGACCGGTTACGGCCCAAATTGCGTAGCGTTCTCGGAGGGGATGAGGAGCCGCTGATGCCGGGGAAGGTGTCGGCGGCTTTCCTCTGGACTGCCTACCCGCCCTCCGCACGCACCATCGATCATCGGCGTCGAATCGGCGACCCTTCAGGCTGGGGTGGCGCCCACCACTCGTGTGCTCTCTATCGGCCACGCTTATCCGCTCAGGGTGATTGTGTCTCACTGTCTCAGCGGCCAGTAACGTCCGCCGCATGGAGATCGTCTTCACTGACGCCGACGCGCTCGCGCTGCCCATCCGCGAGGGTGAGGATCTTGGTACGAATCGGGCTTACGCTGTTGCAGTGCACTTTTGTTCCCGACGGAATGCCGTTCGTGCTGAAACCTGATGAGTCACGCCGAGAGCGTCGAGGCTCGAGATGATCTGCGATCGCGTGGAGTCGACGGAGAACATCGACACCAGCACCGCGATGATGTCGGTGGCAGCAACGAGCGGCAGTAGGGAAATAGCCACATCTTGAAGCGAAGTCTCCCGGCTTGCTCCCATCCCATTCCCGAGCGGAGCCTGTATCCGCGTGACGGCAATCATGAAGTAGACCATCAAGATCGTGGCACCCAAGGAATTGACGAGGAAGGCGAATGCGGATTCGGGAGAGAAGTAGTCCAGCGCAACACAGGCAAACCCTACGACGAGTGCGACCAGGAGCGAATTGCGAGGAACTCCTCGCCGATCGAGGAGGGCTACTCCGCGTGGAGCGTCGCCTTGCCGCGCCAGCGCGAACAACATGCTGGACGACATGTAGAGACCGGTGTTGAGGCAGGACAGCACTGCCACAGGAACTACCGCATCGTCTCGAACTGCACATCGGTCTGGTGCTCGGCAGATTCCTCGGACTGTTCCCCAGCGTCTGACGCCTCCTCACCGAGGCATGAATCCTGACTGTCCGTTGCGTTCAGGGAGTGCAGTTCCGATCGCGCGGAGAGGTCATCGGACCGTCGACGCCTGCGGGTGACGTCTTCCCGGCCCGGGGTGCCTGCCAGAGACCGTCAGCCGCCCTGCGGCCGGGCGGGTTGTGCGCCCACCAGCGGCGGCGTCCGCCTTCACCGATCCAGGCCTGAGGTCGCCACCGTACCGGCGCTCGGACTCCGTGGTGCCACCCCAGATCCCGAACGGCTCGCGCACTGTCTGCGCGTGAGTGCGGCATTCTTCGAGGACCGGGCAGGTCTGGCAGATACGGGTAGCGAAGTCTTCCCGGTATCTGCGGGCCTGCCGCGTCTCGCCCTCAGGGGAGAAGAACAGATCGGTTCCCATGCTCCGGCACGTGGCGTTCATCTGCCAATCCCACAGATCGGTCGACGGCGCGTAGAGGTGTGTGGTCAGAGCGGTGGTTTTCATGACTACTCCGATTTTGTCCAGATGGTGTGAGCGGCAGCAATGTCGACGGATGGTCTTCGGCCCCCTCTTGGTGGACTACGCCGGGCATACGGCTGCGGCGCCCGCCCCACGGAGAGAACAGGGCGGGCGCCGCAGGACGATCGACGCCGGGCAGGACGGGCCACAGTGTGAATTATCGACCGTGGTTGTGCATGACGTGCTTGGTTCGCGAGTAGTCGTCGAGTGCATAGATCGACAGGTCGCGTCCGTAACCGGATCCCTTGAACCCACCCCACGGAACTTCGTTGGCCAGCACGAGATGGGAGTTGACCCACACCGTTCCGGCGTCGATCCGCGCGGCGACTTCGTGGCTGCGCCTGGCGTTCTCGGTCCAGACCGATGCCGAGAGGCCGAACGGGACGTCGTTCGCGCGGCGGATCGCCTCGTCCTCGTCGGTGAACGTCTCGACGGTGACCACCGGCCCGAAGATCTCCTCGCGAGCGCATTCGGCGCCATCGGGGACGTTGACGAGCACGGTCGGTGCGACGAAGTACCCGGGTCCGTCCAGTGCAGCTCCACCGATTGCGGCGGTGATTCCCTGCTGCGCAGCACGTTCCAGATATGCGGTGACCCGCTCGAAGTGCGCCTTCGATACCAGGGGCCCGATTTCCACGTTGTCGCCTGCTCCTGGCTCGCCGACCACGAACGTGCTCACCTGTTCGACCAGCTTCCGGGTGAACTCCTCGGCGACCGACTCGTGTACGAGGATCCGGCATGCTGCGCCACATTCCTGGCCCGAGTTCCAGTAGCTCGCCGCACGCAGCGAAATCGCGGCGTCGTCGAGATCGGCGTCGGCGAAGATCACCACGGGTGCTTTGCCGCCCAGTTCGAGATGGACGCGCTTGAGCGTGTCTGCGGCCCCGCGTGCGACGGCTTTGCCGCTGCTGACGGATCCGGTCAGGGCGATCATGTCGACGTCGGGATGCTCGGTCAGCCGCGCTCCCACGGTCGGTCCGAGTCCGGACACCACATTGAACACGCCCGCGGGAAGCAGGTCGCCGACGAGCTCGGCGAATTTCAGTGTCGTCAAGGGGGTCTGCTCGGACGGCTTGATCACCACCGTGTTTCCGGCCGCGAGGATCGGAGCGATCTTCCACGCCGCCATCAGCAGTGGATAGTTCCACGGGGTAACGACGCCGACCACACCGATCGGTTCACGCAGGATGACCGACAGGTGGTTTTCGGCGTAGTCTCCGGCAGCCATCGACGTGGTCGCACGCAGTGCGCCTGCCATGAACCGGAAGGTGTCGACGGTGCCTGCGACGTCGTCGTTCGAGACTTCGAAAGGTTTTCCGGTGTTGGAGGATTCGAGCCGCGCAAGCACCTCGGCGTTCTGCTCGATTCTGTCCGCGATGCGGTGAAGCAGAAGGGAGCGTTCCTTGGGAACGAGTCTGGCCCAGTCGTTCTTGGCTGCAACCGCGACTGCGACTGCTCGGTCGACGTCGGCCGCGGTCCCTTGGGGTACCGCGGCGATGACCTGTTCGGTACTCGGGTCGACGATGTCGGTGCGGGCACCGAAGTTGTCGACGGCGTCGAACGCTCCTGCGATGTAGTGCTGGGTCGGGGGCAGGTCGTCCCGGACGTTCAGGGAACCACCGGGTGCTCGGCTGACGGCGACATGTCCGGTGAGGGTGGTGTTGGGCATCTGGATGATCCTCCAAAATCGACTGGGTAGTAGCGGGGCGGCGCGAGAAGCGCCGGCCCGCACCGGGGTTGCGCTGGGTAGTCAGCTTTCGCGTGACGGACAGTTGCGGAACCGCCTCAACGAGAGACTCTATGTCCGGTGACGGTGTTGGATTCCCAGAACTCGGCTCCGTCGATGCCGAGCGCTGTGGGATCGAAGGTGGGGTCGAGTCCACGCTTCTTCTGTTGTTCGTAATCGCGGTAGACCCGGTAGACGAGCGGGAAGAGCAATACCAGGCACGTGAGGTTGACCCAGGCGATGAGCCCGAGCCCGATATCGCCGATCGCCCAGACAAGTCCTGCGTTCACGACGGAGCCGACGAACACGATCGCGAGCGTGCCGAGTTTGAGGACCAGCTTGGATACGGGGCCCTTCCGCCCGTTCAACAGGAACAACAGGTTCGAGTTGGCCACGTAGAAGTACACGATGAGGCAGGTGAAACCGAACAGGAACACGGCTACTGCGATGAACGCCGCGCCCCACCCGGGCACCAAGGTGTCGATGGCCTTCTGGACCCAGTTCGGACCGGCCTGCACGCCCGGAAGATTCTGGACGAGGTAACCGCCCGAACCATCGGAGACGTTGTACTGCCCGGACACCACCATCATCAGCCCTGTTGCCATGCAGATCAGCAGCACGTCGATGTAGATGCTGAACGTCTGGACGAGACCCTGCTTGCCGGGGTGAGACGTCCGTGCCGCCGCCGCGGCGAACGTCGCCTCACCGATTCCGTTCGCCGATGCGAAGACTGCCCGGCGCACGCCCCATGCAACTGCAGCGCCCGCGATGCCGCCCAGCACGGGGTCGAGACCGAACGCCGAGTTCACGATGAGCGTGATCGCCTCCGGCACGTTTTCGATGTTCGCGGCGATCACCGCCAACGCCAACGTCAGGTATCCGATTGCGAGAATCGGTACGAGAGTCTGTGTGACCTTGACGATGCGTGTGGTGCCTCCGAAGATCACCAGAGCGATCAGCACGGTGATGAGCACTGCCGGCACCCACGTCGGTGTTCCGAATGCCAGCTCCGCGCTCGAGGCAATGGTGCTGACCTGGAATCCGGGGAACATGAAGCCGTAGCCGACCAGGCCGAGGAACGCGACGAGGCCCGCGACCTTGGGAAGCTTCAGTCCGTACTTGATGTAGTACGGCATGCCGCCGATGTCCTCGTTGGCCTTCTTCCGGTCCTCGTCCTCGACCTGACGTTTGAACACCTGCGCGAGGGTTGCCTCGGCGTACCCGACGGTGCAGCCGACCAGACCTGTCACGGCCATCCACAGCAGGGCACCCGGTCCACCACCGCCGACTGCTGTTGCGACACCGGCGATGCTCCCGACACCCACACGGCTGGCGAGCGCGAGGACAAGCGCCTGGAAGGAGGACAGTCCGCCTTCGCCTTCGCTGGTTTCCCTCAGCTGCCGGATCATGTCCGGGATGCGTCGGAACTGAATGCCTCTGGTGGCGACGGTGTACGCCACCCCGAGGCCGAGGACCACGTAGGCCATCGGTCCCCAGATGGCGTCCGCCACAGTCGTGAGCATCTCGGCCCAGTCCAGGCCTGCCATGATTTACGCAGTCCCCTCTGCGAGCCCCTTCAGTGCCTGTCCGATCTTCTCGACCTGCTCTGCGGGGAGTTCTGCGGTGGGCCGGCGGGGCGCTCCTACCGGTTCTCCCTGCAGAGCGAGACCAGCCTTGACGGCGGAGATGAAGGGAACGGCGATCATCGCGTCGATCACCGGGTACAGGTCGCGCCACTTGGCGAGCGCCCCGTGCAGGTCGCCCTCGCCGATGAGCCGGTTCACTGCGACGATCTCGTCCGGAACGACATTTGCGGCACCCGCCATGACCCCGGCAGCGCCCTCGACCAGGGCGCTGTAGATGTAGGAGTCCCAGCCGATGAAGGTGCCGATCACGTCGCTGTGGTGGTGGATCAGCTGCAGTGCCTGTTCCCAGTTCGCGCTCGAGTCCTTGATGTACCGAATGTTGTCGACCTCTTCGGCCAGGGAGCGAACAGTGCTCGGGTCGAGGTTCACACCTGTGACCGCGGGGATGTTGTACAGCATGACCGGCAGCTCCACTGCGGACGCGACGTCCTTGATGTACGCCACCGTCTCTTCGGTCGAGAGCGGCTCGTAGAACGGTGTGATCAGCATGAGCACGTCGGCGCCCGACTTTTCGGCGGCGCGAGAGAGCCGGATGGCCTCTGCGGTCGTCGTGGCACCGGTCTGGGCGATGACGGGTACTCGGCCGTCGGTGTGCTCGATGACCGTGTCGACGAGACGCCGGCGCTCGTCCGACGACAGCGCCCCGACCTCACCGGTCGATCCTGCCGCGACGACTCCGTCGACGCCTGCCTTGATCGAGCGGTCCACCACGAGTTTCAGCTTGTCCGTGTCGATGAGCTCGTCGGCGTCGAACGGGGTGGTCAATGCTGTGAGGACACCGCTGAGTTGCTTGGACATGAAATGACTCCTAGATCGTTGACAAGTGTTCTGGTGGTAGGAATGTCAGGCGCTGGCGGGGTGCACGGTGAGCAGCTCGGGTTGACGAGTCTGACGGTGGGTGGCAAGCACGCTGACGACCTCTTGAGCGGCGGAGAACCCTGAGGTGACCGAGGTTTCCGTGTAGAGCGTTCCGAGATAGTCGCCGGCCAGGAAGACTCGGCCGGCTCCGCGTGTCAGCGTGGGCTGAAGCTTTGCGCGACCGGGGAAGCTGTACGGTGACGCGTTCCTCCACCGTGCGGCCTTGGCTTCCACGACGGTGTCGGAGAACCCGGGCCCGAGGATCTGCTCGAGGTCGGCGAGGTGAGTGTTCACCACTTCGTCGTCGCTCTTGTCGAGCAGTGCGCTGCCCAGCGCCGCAGGCGAGAACGTCATGAAGCTGCCGCCGGGCTGCCGGACGGACTCGGTGCCGCGGACGATACTTCCCTGGTTGAGCGCGATGGCGAACGAACGCTTGGGGGCGGCGATGGCATAGATGTCGTCCCACGGACGCTTCGTCGTTTCGTCGGTGAGAAACGCCGAGCTGACGTGGGGGCCGTACTTGATCTGAGCGAGCGCATCGCGCAGGTCCTGCGGCAGATCGACACCGACCCGGTGGGACACGTCCGCGGTCGTGGCCAGCACGACCGTTCGCGCCTCGACTTCGTGGTCGTGTCCGTTCTGGCGGTAACGAACGATCACCGAGTCCTTCTTGTGCACGACCTCCTGCACCGCGGCACCCAGCTGGACGCGGTCGCCCAGCGACGCGGCTAGGGCTTCGGTGAGGGTGGACGGCCCGCCGACGATGCCGCGGCTGAGGCCCTGTCCGAAGCCGAGCACCAGGCTGAAGTATCCGATGCCTGCGCCCGCCGAGATCTGGTCCATGTTTCCAGCGGACCGGGTGACGGTGGTCTTGAACAGCGCGGCCGCGTCCTCCGGCAGGTCCCCGACGAAGTCGAGGAAGGATTCGTCGTTCGCGAAGTCGTAGATCCGCTGCTGGCGCATCGCTCCGGACTCACCGGCGCGCTTGCGTACCACTCCGGTGTACTTTCCGACGCCCGCAACGACCTTCACACCGGCGCGCATGGTCGCCACCCGAGCCGATAGCGACATCGGGATCCGGAACGGATAGGTGGCGATGTGTCCCTTGCGAAGGAACTTCCCGTTCATCGAGAGGGCCTGCAGCGACCCGGGGATGTCGACCGACATCACCCCGGCCTCGTTGAGCAGGGCTTCGGTGGACGATCCACCGCCGGCGAAGACGTGGCCACCCCAGTTCAGCCAATACGACCCGCGACGTTCGGAACGGATACGTCCACCGACGCGCTCATCGGACTCCAAGACAAGTGTGTCCCAGTGACGCAACCGCCAGCCCGCCGACAGACCGGCCAGGCCGGCACCGACTACAACTACATCTCGCACTTCGATATCTCCTTCACTGGGGCCATGTCTCTCGCCGGGAGTGGTGGCGGTTCGTGGCAAGTTCGTGATTCGGGACGCGCACTCCTGCCGTGCAGTGGTTGCGTGGGAAACACGCAGTCCGGACGCGTCGTTGTCAGGGATAAAACAGTGATGCCGGTCATACCCGCTCCAATGAGGATAAAATGTGATCACAGATCACACAAGCGCTGATGTGATCGGAGGCGCATCTTGTTCGGGAGCCCGACAGCAGTGGTCGGGGGCTACGTCGAGATCAGGGCGAAGGGCGAGAGCCATATGACTGGGATGGAACCGGCTACTCGTGAGGGCGACCGCGCTGCGATCCGTTCCACCCAGCATTCGGGAGAGCCCTGCTCAGGCCCCGCTAGGATCGCAGCCGTGACCGTTCCGCAGAAAGTCGAGCCGACTCTCCTGACGGATCAGGTGTACTCGATGATCCATCAATCGATCATGAATGGCGATATGCCTGCCGGGACGAGATTGCGCATCCGCGACCTCGCGGCCCAGGTCGGCACGAGTGTCATGCCGGTTCGAGAGGCCATCCGCCGGCTCGAGGAGGCAGGTCTCGCGGAGCGGGTCCCGCACCGGGGTGCTGTCGTGAAGGGACTGAGCTTCGCAGAGCTGGTCCATGTCTACGACGTCCGACTGTTGTTGGAGGTCGAGGCTGCCCGACTCGGGGCCACTCGAATCACCCGCGCCGACGCCGAGCGAATGAAAACCGAATTCGAGGCGATGAGGGTCGCGATCGTCGAGGGCCGCGTCGTCGAATTGTTGGAACACGACGAGGAACTGCTGTCGATTCTCTATCGTGCGAGTGATAACCCGGTGCTCGTCAACACGATTCGCAATCTGTGGCACCACTGCAGGGCATACAAGATCGTCGGTGCCCGGGGCACCCTGGACTCAGGGAACGTCGAGTCGTTGTCGGTCTTCCAAGAGCGCTTGGTCGAGGCTGCGCTTCGAGGGGACGACGTCGCGGCTGCGAGCGTCAACCACGATTCGCTCGTCAATGCGACGGATCGAATCCGGGCTCTCCTCGAAGCGCAGCACCGAGAGCAGGGGTAGAGGTTACGACTGGGACGCTCGTGCGGGCGATACCGGTGAGCTGGTGATCCCGAGCGAGGCGCTCTCGGTCAAGGACAGTCCTCGGGTCTCCGGTGCCCAGAAGTGGGACAGAACCGCTCCGAGCAAGGTGATCACGGCTGCGATGAGCATGGTCGCGCCGATGCCCAGGCCGCTGAGGGACAGTGGTACGAGGAATGTTCCGACAGCTGCACCGATGCGACTCAGAGATGAGGCCATGCCTACCGCGGTGCCACGGATCTCGGTGGGGAAGAGCTCGTTCGGGTAGACCCACTGCAGGATCTGCGTGCCGCCGATCAGTACGGCGTACGCGGCGAAGAGAACCATGATGATCGTGGTAGGTGCCTCGGGGAACGCTCCCATCAGCAGCAGTGCCAGACCGGCCCACAGGAAGCTGTGAATGAGAAGGGGACGGCGTCCCATGCGGTTGACGAGGAACAGGGCGATGATGCATCCGACCAGGAACAGGATCGTGATGACGGCGGAACCGATATGCGCCGCGTCCTCTTCCAGTTTGAGAGCGCCGAGAATGGCAGGTGCAAAAGCGTAGACGGCAAACAGGGGGACGATCGAGCAGGTCCAGAACAGCGTGATGAACGCCATCCGCTTTCCGTATCCGGAACGGACGAGCTCCTTGACGCTGACGCTGTTCTCGTCCTCCGCGGGGAGGTCGGCGACGGAGACGCCGGGGCCGAACACCTTACGCAGCACCTTGTTGGCTTCGTCGATCCTGCCCTTGCCCACCAACCAACGCGGCGACTCGGGAGTACCTACGCGGGCCACGACGATCAGCACTGCGGGCACCGTGGCGCTGGCAAGCATCCAGCGCCAGGCGTTGTCGTTTCCTGTTTCGGCAAGTATCTGGCCCACTACGTACGCTGCTGCAGCGCCGACGAACCACATGGCGACGAATGCGCCGAGGAACGGGCCGCGGTACTTGCGAGGGGTGAACTCCGTCAGCAGCGACGTGGCGATCGGGTAGTCCGCGCCGACGGCCATGCCGATGAGAAGGCGAAGCACGATCAGCCAGATCACGTCCTGGACGAAGAACTGTGCGACCGAAAACGCGGCGATCGCGATCAAATCGACGGTGAACAAGACTTCTCGCCCGAAACGGTCGGTCAACCAACCGCCGGCGAATGCACCGAGGAGAATACCGATCAGCGACGATGCGCCGACCAGTCCCTGCTCCACGGCTGACAGGCCCCACTGATCCGCGATCTGGATCATCGCGACACCGATGATGGACAAGACGAATCCGTCCAGGAACGGTCCTCCCGACGAGAACACGGCAAGCTTCTTGTGAAACCTGGACAGTGGCGCGTCGTCCAGTGGATTGGTGGCCATATCGAGCTCCTCGTTGACGTTTCTAGTCGGTCCTGGCTTGACGTGAGACCCCTGTAGGACAGCTGTGTTCGGGGTGTTCGGTGTGAGAAGAGATGAGTCGAGCCTCGAACGCGGCGGTCCTGCGCTGGCGGCGTCTGCACCGCGAGACGCGATGAGGATCGAACTCCCTCCAAGCCTGCGATCGTGGTTCGGAATTACACACCGATGCGATGTGCGTCTCGTCACACAGAATAGGATGAGATCACAGATCACACAACCCCTGATGTGATATTTGTACTCGGGGTCCGCCGCTCTTGACCTCTCTACCTCGCACGATGCTGGTACTCATGTACGATGCGACTGATATATCAACATTTGAGGATCGAGATGAGCCGGGCCTATATGAAGGCCCAGTCCATGACGCCTGCCGCCGGCTGCGCGGACGCGCCTTCGGCAATCGCCACTCTTGCCCGCCCGGATTCAAGGGCGCCAGGCCGCACCGCCAAGCGGTCGACAGGGCAGTCGGGCAGGTGGGGTCCACTGCGCACCGCGTGAGATCGGATCTCGACCAGTGGTTTTCGGGCACTCGAGGGTGAAATCTGTGCGAGTTCAAGCGGTCTGAACGTTCCGTATCCCCGACAGTGGTATGTCTCACTCGACGAAGACCTTGTCCGATATGTGATCACAGATTACATTTGTGTTACCGCAGTGTTGGGCGGGCGGGTGCCGTTGAAGTGCCACCACGACCTGCGGTTGCGGTGGTGGTTCATGTCCCGGCGGCTGGCGAAAACGCCCGAAACTCGATGGTTTCACCGAAAGTTCACGAGCACGGAAAAGGGGGAGTGTTGTTGTGAGAGTGACCAAGTCGAGCCGAAGTGCCACCGCGGCGGGGCTGTTGGCGATTGTGTTGTGGAGTTCGATGGTCGGAATGATCCGACTGGTCACCGATAGCCTGGGGGCGATCGGGGGCGCGGCGATGATCTACTCGTGCTGTGCGATTCTGCTGTCGGTGACTGTCGGATGGCCCAAGTTCAAAGACTTCAGTCGGACGTATCTCGTCACCGGTGCCGTGATGTTCGCCGCGTATGAGGTGTGCTTTGCCCTCGCAATCGGACTGGCGGACACTCCGAGGCAGGCAATCGAAGTCGGAATCGTGAACTACCTGTGGCCGAGCCTGACGGTGGTGTTCGCGATCGTGTTCGCCGGACAGAAGGCTTCGCGCCTGATCCTGCCAGGCATCGTGCTATCGGTAGTCGGCATTGCCGTCGTTCTCGGCGGTGACGCCGGACTGGACGTCGCAGGCACTGTCGACAACGTGCGCTCGAATCCTCTGAGCTACGCGCTCGCGTTCGCCGGCGCAGTGATCTGGGCGGGCTACTGCACGGTCACCAAGCTGTTCGCAAACGGGAACAACGGCATTACTCCGTTCTTCGTGCTGACGGCCGTGTCGTTCTGGTGCATGTACCTGTTGTCCGGTCGCGAGCCGATGCACCTCAGCTTCACCGCGATCGCGGCGACGTTGGTGGCGGCGTGTGCGATCGGCTTCGGCTACGCCCTGTGGAATGTCGGAATCCTGCGCGGAAACATAACCTTGCTCGCCGCTGCCTCGTACTTCACGCCTGTACTGTCCGCCGCATTCTCATCGTTGATGTTGGCCACGGCACTCGGTCTCACGTTCTGGGTGGGAACTGCTGTGGTGTGCCTCGGGGCAATCCTGTGCTGGTTGGCGACGCGCGAACCGAAGGCAACCGTCGGAGTTCCCGAAGAGGACGGTTCGCTCGACGAGCAGAGCATCGACGAGGAGACTCTCGACGAAGAGAGTATGGAAGAGCCCACCGTCGTTCGTTCACTTCTCGGCACGCGAGTGGAATGCGTGGTAACCATCGCCAGTGATCACCGTTCGGCACCTCGTGTGCCGATCGACGTCGGGTCGGGAAGCTAGCGAAGCTGCGGATATTGCCTCTGCTCCAGCCGATTTCACCGGGAGTACCGATTCCTCTTTCGATGATCGGTTGGCTCGAAGTGCGCGGTGCGGGTAGAGCGGCACCGTAGACCTCGCGTGCCGAGCGTTCGACTCTGCGCGATCGTAAGTAGTGCCCCCATGCGGTTGGATCGCCCATCGTGGTGTCGACATCGTCGACGCACCGAGGAGCAGGCACGTGAGCAGTTCAACGATCGAGGCCGAGGCAGTGACCGACCGCGAACTCGAAGATCGGTTCCATCCGATCTTCGACCGGATCGCCGAGGGCGCGCTGGGGCGGGAACGGGATCGCCGGTTGCCGTTCGACGAGGTGGGTCTCCTTCGCGACGCGCGGTTCGGTGCCCTGCGCGTCCCCGTCGAGTTCGGCGGGTTCGGCGCGTCGGTCCGACAGCTGTTCGGCCTGCTGGTCGATCTGGCTGCCGCGGAATCCAATCTGCCCCAGGCGCTTCGGGTGCACTGGAGCTTCGTCGAGGACCAGCGTCTCGTCGCCCCGACTGACAACCGCGAGCGGTGGCTGCGTGCGGCCGCGGAGGGAACACTGGTCGGCAACGCCATTACCGAACCCGGGGTAGGAGCCGCCGACCGGTACCAGACGACGCTGCGCCGCGGCGACGACGGCACCTGGGTCCTGGACGGCGTGAAGTACTACAGCACGGGCAGTCTTTACGCCGATCACATCCTCGTCGCGGCCGACCGCGACGGCGAGCGGGTGTCGGTGCTGGTGGACGCGGACGCTCCGGGCGTGACCCAGACCGACGACTGGGATGGTTTCGGACAGCGGCTCACCGCAAGCGGTACGACCACGTTCTCGGGGGTCGTGGTGCCCGAGGAACGGATCCTCGGGCCCGGATACGGCGCGCCCGGCCGCACCTACGCGACGTCCTACCTGCAACTCGTGCAATTGGCCGTTCTCGCCGGGATCGCCCGCCGCGCGGAGACGGACACGGCGGAGTGGGTTCGGGCCCGCACCCGCACGTTCACCCACGCGGCTGCCGACCTGCCTCGGCACGACCCGCTCGTGCAGCAGGTGATCGGCAAGCTGTCCGCCGCCGCCTACGGCGCCCGCGCGACCGTGCTCGCCGTCGCCGACGAACTCGACCGCCTGCTCGACGCCGGCGGTGAGGACCCTGAACTCCTGGACCGCGCCGAGGCCGCCGCAGCCCGCGCGCAGTCCGTGGTGATCGGCCTCGTCCTCGACGCGACCGCGCAGTTGTTTGAGGTGGGGGGCGCGTCCGTCACCTCGTCGGAACTCGGTCTCGACCGGCACTGGCGCAACGCACGCACGATTTCGGCACACAACCCTCTGATCTACAAGCAGCAGTCGGTGGGGGCGTACGTCCTGAACGGTGATCCGCTGCCGTACGCCTGGAGCGCCGGGCAGCGGCATAGCGTGCGCGACGCGGACGCGCCGGCATGACCCGGCAGATCCGCTTCAACGCGTTCGACATGAACTGCGTCGCCCACCAGTCGCCGGGACTGTGGCGGCACCCGGCCGACCAGTCGCACCGCTACACCGACCTCGGCTACTGGACCGACCTCGCCCGGCTCCTCGAACGCGGGCTGTTCGACGGCCTGTTCATCGCCGACGTGCTCGGCACCTACGACGTCTACGGCGGCACCGACGAGGCCGCGCTACGGCAGGGCGCCCAGATCCCGGTCGCAGACCCGTTGCTGCTCGTCTCGGCCATGGCAGCGGTCACCGAACACCTTGGTTTCGGCATCACCACGGGGACGGGATTCGAGCACCCGTATCCGTTCGCGCGCCGGCTCTCCACCCTCGACCACCTCACCCGGGGACGGATCGGGTGGAACGTCGTGACGGGCTACCTGCCGTCCGCGGCCCGGAACTTCGGTGACGCCGACCAACTCGACCACGACACCCGGTACGACCAGGCCGACGAGTACCTCGAGGTGCTCTACAAGCTGTGGGAAGGCTCGTGGGAGGATGACGCCGTTGTGCGCGACACCGAGCGCGGCGTGTACGTCGATCCGGAGAAGGTGCACCACATCGGCCACCGCGGAACGCATTTCACGGTCCCGGGCATCCACCTGTCGGAACCGTCGCCGCAGCGGTCGCCGGTGATCTACCAGGCGGGGGCATCGCCGCGCGGTATCCGGTTCGCCGCCGAGAACGCCGAGGCGATCTTCGTGGGGCCGCCGTCGAAGCGGGTGCTGAAGGACACCGTCGCACGGATCCGGCAGGCACTCGTGGACGCCGGCCGCGACCCCTATTCGGCGCGGATCTACGCGCTGTCCACCGTCATCACAGACAGCACCGACGCGGCCGCGGCCGCGAAGCAGGAGGAGTACCGGCGATACGCCGACCTCGAGGGCGCGCTGGTCTTCACGTCCGGCTGGATGGGGATCGACCTGTCGCGGTACGACCTCGACGACCCGATCGGAAACGTCGAGAGCAATGCCATACAGTCGGCCGTTGCCGCATTCCAGGAGGCCGCGGACGACGGCCGCGAGTGGACCGTCCGCGACATCGCGGAGTGGGCGAGCATCGGCGGCCTCGGGCCGCGGTTCGTCGGCTCCGGCGAGACCGTCGCGACGCAGTTGCAGGAGTGGGTGGCCGACACCGACGTCGACGGGTTCAACCTGGCGTACGCGATCACGCCGGGATCGTTCGAGGACGTCGTCACCCACGTCGTGCCGGCGCTGCAGGCCCGCGGTGCCTACCCGACCGGTTACACCGACGGGACCCTGCGCCACAAGCTGTTCGGAAAGGGCGACCGGCTTCCCACCGACCACCGGGGTGCGCGGTACCGCCTCGGCGGCGACCTCTCGACGCGGACCGACCGCTACCGCGCGTACACGAACTCCTGAACGACCACCACAACCACCGGGAGCACCCATGAGCACACCCCGCACCGCCGCCGCCGTCGTCGGAGCCGGACTGGCCGGCACCACCGCCGCGCTCGGCCTCGTCGACGCCGGTTTCACCGTCACCCTCTACAGTGACCGCGACCGCGACGCCTTGCGCAACGACGTCCCGGCCACCGGCACCGCCGTCTACTTCGGCAAGTCCCGCGAGGCCGACGCCCGCATCATCGAGGACCTCTACGCCGACGGTCCGCACTCGACCGGGATGAGCACCCGTCTGCACACGGGGGAGGGCGACACCCGCGCCGATGTCCTCGAGTTCGACCCCGACTTCCGGTACGTCGCGCAGGGCGTCGACGTGCGGTTGCGGGCCGACGACCGGCTCGGCCGGTTCCTGGACCGCGGCGGCCGCTTCGAGGTCCGGGCGGTGAACCCCGACGACCTCGATGCGATTGCCGCCGACCACGACCTGACACTCGTGGCGACCGGAAAGGGCGGGCTGTCCACGTTGTTCCCGGTCGACACCGAACGGACCGTGTACAGCGAACCGCAGCGCCGACTGCTGCTGGTGACGTTGCAGGGCCTGGGACACGGCCCGGACACCTTCGGCTACCGGTCCGCTGCGGGCGGCGCGCACAATCTCTTCAACCTGCACACCGATTTCGGTGAGGCCTGGCTCGGCCCGTACCTGCACAAGGACGCCGGCGCCACGTGGAGCTTCCTCGGCTTCGCGAAGCCGGGCAGTCCGTGGGAGGAGCGGTTCGCCGCGGTCACCGACGTGCACTCCGCGCGGCAGACCGTCGTCGACTTCTACCGCGACTATTTCCCGCACGACGCCCCCGAGATCGAGCAGTTGCAGGTGATCGAGTCCGACCCGCATTCGTGGCTGAAAGGGGCGGTCACCCCGACGGTGCGGCGCGCGGTCGGGACGACCAGGAGCGGCCACGTGGTCGCGGCGATCGGCGACACCGCGATCGCGTTCGATCCCCTCGCCGGGCAGGGGGCCCAGAACACCGCCGTGCAGGTGGCCGCGCTCGTCGACGCGGCACGCGGGCACGACGGCGAGTTCACCGCCGGCTGGCTGTCCGAGCAGTTCGAGAAGCACTGGCACACAAGGGGTCACGCTGCTGCAGAGGTCACCCGCCTGTTCCTCGGCGACCCGAAATACGCGGTCCACGCCGAATTGCTGTTCCCGGCGGCGACCGTCAGCGAACCCGTCGCCGCGGCCCTGTTCGGTTTCCTCTCCGAACCCGACACGCTGATCGGTATCGACACCCGGGAGGACATTCTCGCGTTCATCGCCGCCGTGGCCGGAGAACCTGCGGAGGACGTGCTGGAACGGTTCGCGCCGAGCGACGGATTCACCGCATCTCGCGCGGCGGCCCGAGCCCAGGCAGCTCCTGTCTGTTCCCACACGATGGCCGCGGCGCCAGTGGTGGTGGTCAGCTGCTGACCGCCACCACCGGTCGGCCGAACGGCCAGGTTAGCCAGGGGCCCCTTCGTCGGATCGACATCGACTTCCTCACCGTTCGTTCGCCGACGATCTCGCGCGCCGCATCCCCGCGCGCGAGCGACGCTCGTTCCCGGCACCGGGCACTTCCCCACCGAGGACGAGCCCGCCCTCGTGGCGCAGGCTCTCGCTGACTTTCTCGCGCTGTGAGAGCCGGTGTCATGGTCGGTCGGGAGTGTGCAGTAGGTCGGCGATGGTGATTTCCGCCGTCGGCGTCAGGACGTTTCGGTGATAGTCGGAGATCGAATCGACGAGTGCCGACACTGCGGGCGCGGCGAAGTGTTCGGGATCCCAGCCCGCATAGAGGGTGACGGCGAGGATGCCTTCGGGGACTCGGATCGGCACACGGATGAGGTTGAAGAGGGGTTGGTCGGTCAGTACGGCAACCCCCTGGCCCGATGCGGCGAGTGCTCTGGCCACAGATGTCACCGATACAACTCGGGGGTCGACGTAGGCGAGGCCTTGGCGGGCGGTGGCGGTATCGAATGCGAGTCGGGCGGCGTTGTTGCGGTGCATCAGGATGAGCGATTGTTGAACGAGGTCGGCTAAGGGGACTTGGGTCTGTCCGGCCAGGGGGTGTTCCGGTGATGCCAGCGCGCACACCGGGGCGCGGCCGATGACACGGGTCTCCATCGACCCGGGTGGAGGGAACGTCGAGATGCCGATATCGGCATCTCCGCGCTGGACCACGTCGTACACGGTGCGGGTATCCCGCTCGATGATGTCGTTCAGTCCTGACCGCAGGTATCGACCAGCGAGATACGGTCCCAGGACGTCGGCGATGGTGGTCGCCGGCGCAGCGATCGTCAGCGGGATGTCGTCGCCTCGGGCGAGGTGCCTGAGTACCGAGCTCGCTTGGTCGGCCCGTGCCACGAGGTCGCGCGCGAGCGGCAGGAAACGTTCGCCTGCGACACTCAGACGCAAAGCGCCCGGTCCGCGGCGAAACAACTCGACACCCAGCTTCTGCTGCAAATTGTGGAGTTGCCGGGAGAGCGAGGGTTGCGCCACTCTCACCGCGCGGGCGGCCGCCGTAACCGACCCGTGGTCGACGACGGCAAGGAAATATCGAAGTACACGAATCTCCACCATGCCTCCTAGGCATTGGCCTGCTGCGAAATGGATATTGGACGGTTATAGCAGCACTCTTCACACTTATCTCCACGCACGTGATTGTGAGCCGGCTCATGGCTCCATTTCTTTCGAGGAGAAGGCATGAACGCTACATCCGGCCCGGGTTCCGAGGCCGTCCCGAACCTTCGCGGGGCTCGGAGAGCAGGCTTCGGCGCGTTGATCGGCACCACGGTGGAGTGGTACGACTTCTTCATCTTCGGTACCGCGGCCGCACTCGCTTTCGGGCATGTGTTCTTCCCGTCGGCATCGCCGACCGTGGGACTGCTCGCCTCGTTCGCGACGTTCTGGTCGGGTTTTCTGGCTCGCCCCCTCGGGGGTGTGATCTTCGGCCATCTCGGCGATCGGATCGGCCGGAAGAAGACGCTGATCACCACCCTCGTCCTGATGGGTCTGTCCAGTACCGCCATCGGACTATTGCCCGGCTATGCGTCGATCGGCATCGCCGCCCCCGTTCTGCTCATCCTGCTCCGGATGGTTCAAGGACTCGCGTTGGGCGGCGAGTGGGGTGGTGCGGTGTTGATCGCCGCCGAGCACGCGCCGCCCGGCCGACGCATGCTGTTCGGTGCTTTCGCGCAGCAGGGATCGCCCGTCGGCAACATCTTGGCGACCCTGGCCTTTCTGGGCGTCAGCACACTCCCGGCGGACGATTTCGCCGCCTGGGGTTGGCGGATCCCATTCCTCTTCTCGGCTGTACTGCTTCTGGTCGGGTTGATCATTCGAATCGGTGTGGAGGAATCGCCGGAGTTCCTTGCGGCGAGGGAAAATGGGGAGATTTCCGAGGCGCCGGCACTGGAAACCATCCGAACCGCTCCCGTCCCGCTCCTTCTCGGAATCGGAGCCGCGGCGATCGGTGTCGGTGGGGCCTACTTCATGGGCACGTTCATGGTTGCGTGGACGACCACGGACCTGGGTGTCAGCCGATCGACGATCTTGTCGGCCTTGCTGCTGGCAACGATCGTGCAGTTCTTCGTCCAACCCATCGGCGCACTCCTGGCGGATCGCTTCGGGGGTACTCGAATCATGGTGACGGCGCTGGTCGCCACGGTGATTTTGACTCCACTTGTCTATGCGCTGGTCAGCACAGGGGAGATTGCTCTGATCTACGTCGGCCTCGCCCTCGGTGCTCTGACGAGTCCGGCCTACTTTGCGGTGTTGGCCGGCTTCCTCGCGCAAGCGTTCGACGCCCGGATCCGCTATACCGGTATCTCGTTGGCCTACCAATTGTCGGCAACGTTGATCGGCGGAATGGTGCCGTTCATCGCTCAGTGGCTCCTCGCCGGCAGTGGCATCGCCATGGTGGCGGGGTACCACGTGGCCCTCACCTTGCTCACCTTGGCGTGTGTGGTCCTGCTCGCCCGGCGAATGCGAACTCGGCCGGCCCCTCACTCGGAGCGCACAGATGTCAGCCTCAACGTCTCGGCCGACCGTCATGTCGTTGCGGAAGTCGACTGAACACCACCATCACCATCACGAGCTAAGGACCATCTCATGGACACACCCGCACGACCGCGCATCGTTCGCGGACGTCGAATCCTCACCTCCGCTGCGGAATCCGCCAACGCGATCGCGATGATCGGTGACCGCATCGTTGCGCTCGGCGACACCAATGAACTGCTCCGACAATTCCCCACCGCCTGGGTCGATGACAGGGGAGACACCGTAATCTCACCCGGATTTCACGACGCACACCTGCACCTCGCTATGGCCGCCGAGAACGAACTGAAGCTCGACGTGTCACCCTCGCAGGCATCCACGCTCACGCAGCTACTCGATAAAGTCGGTGCTGCGGCCAAGGACGACCCTGCACAAGGCTGGGTCCGCGCGGTGGGCTACGACGATGCAAAGATGCCCGAAGGGCGCGTTCTGACCCGCTGGGACCTGGACACCGTCACCGGGAACGTTCCCACGATCGTCCTCCACGTCGCCTGTCATTGGGGAGTGGTCAACTCCGCAGCGCTTGCCGCGGGAGGCATCACGGACAACTCGGAGCCGCCCAGCGGAGGTGACTTCGGACGGGACGGAACTGGTCGGCTCAACGGCATTCTCTATGAGCGTGCTCTCACCGATTTCGCCTACGCCCAGGGTGATGTGGACGGGAGGACGGTCGTACCAGAGTTAGGATTCGACGAACGGATAACAGCGCTAGGGAATGTGATTCGGCGTTGGCACGCAGCAGGGTTGACATCGGTCTGCGACGCATTTTCCGGGCCCGCGGACATTCGTCTGTTCGAGGCAGCTCGCGAGCAGGGCCTGCTGACGATGCGTGTCGGATTCCTTCTCGCCGCCGAGCACTACGACTCGGTACACCGGCTCGGCCTACGCTCGGGGTTCGGCGACGACCACCTGCGCTTTGTCGGAGTGAAGGCGCTCGTCGACGGTGCTGTCGGCGGACGAACCCTCCTTCTGGAAGAGCCGGACCACGACACCGGGCATCACGGCATCCAGGTGCTCACCCGTGAGGAGCTCGCCGAGGTGGTCCAGAAGGTGCACGGTGACGGCAACCGAGTCTGCGTCCACGCCAACGGCGACCGCGCCATCCGGCTCGTCCTCGACGAATTAGAAACCGCGCAAAAGAAAATGCCGCGACCCGGACTGCGGCACCGCATCGAACACTGCAGTGTGGTGGACGAGGACATCTTGCGACGCATGAACGAGCTTTCCGCGATCGCGGTCCCCTTCGGCAACTACGTCCACCAACATGGCGGCCATCTCATCGACTGGTACGGCGAGGACCGGGTAGAGCGGATGTTTGCACACCGGGCGTTCCTCGATGCCGGAGTAGCCGTGGCGGGGTCCTCCGACTTCCCCTGTGGAGCAGTCGAACCCCTCCTGGCGATGCAGAGCATGGTGACTCGAACCGGGTGGGACGGTGCCCTCGTCGGGTCATCGCAACGTGTCTCGCCGACCGAAGCCCTCGCGATTTACACAGCAGGATCAGCGGTTGCCACCGGCGAGGAAGACCGCAAGGGCACACTCGCCGCCGGCCGGCTCGCTGACTTCGTTGTTCTGGAAGAGGATCCGCTGGAAGTCCCGCACGACCAGATCTCGAAGATCGGTGTCCAATCAACGTTTGTCGGGGGCGTGGAGGTGTACACGCGAGACTGAGACGACGCGCCGGCGGGGTGAGTTGACCATTGCGCTCACTTGCCCCACCGGTCTGGTCGGGGATCGGTACCGGAGTGGGCATGTTGTTGCTGTTCCGTGGACTGCGTCGTGGGGCGATGAGCGTGGTGGCTCCGATCGGAGACGTGCGGCATGGCGTTGCCCGCTTGCATCGGCACTCACGCCGGACCCGCGCCGACTGCGGCCTGCTCTCGATGGCCTCATCGCAGCGTCCGGCATTGCTGTGCACTATATTTCGCTGAATCAGGCGGGGCGCGGTCAGGATTGTGCCCCGTCGCCGCTGGCCGCCAATCGTCGTTCTACAGACGACCCATCACCGGCGTCCATTCGACGATTCGATGTTCGGGTACGAGGCCGTGGATGACGAAGGGATCGTGCGTGAAGAGTTGTGCGACCGCGTCGGTTGTGTCGGACTCCACGAGGATGAAGGCACCGCTGTCATCGGCGTAGGGGCCGCAGGTGATGACGGTCCGGTGCACGACCAATTCGGCGAGCCATGCTCGGTGTGCGGATCGGTACGTGTCACGGCCAGCCGCGGTTTCGGCTGAGTAGGTGTAGTCGACGACGAAGTGTGGCATGGTTTCTGATTCCTCGGGGGTGGATGCAGCAGTCGGTGCGCAGGACCTGAGTCTCCTTGCACGGGACGAAGGCGGCACACTGCGGTGGGCAGTGTGCCGCCCCATGTCGGTGTCAGCCGAGCAGTTCGTAGATCAGCAGGCCGGACAGGGACAGGATCGAGATGAATCCCAGGGCGCCGATGATGTTTTTCCACCAGGTGTTGCGGAGATTGCCCATCAGCTGGGAGTTGTTGCTCATCACGAGGAGCAGGAGCCCGAGGAACGGTGCGATCAGGACGGTCAATGCCTGGGCGAAGATGATCAGCTGGACAGGGGATTTCGTGAACAGGATCGTGATCAGGAGTCCGAAGGCGAGGATTACGGCGCTGGTGCGTTTGGCTGTCAGCGTGCTGGGCGACGGTCCTTTGCCGAGCGCGTCGGAGAGCATGGTGCCTCCGGCGGTGGCGTTGGCGACCATGGCGGAGAACGCGGCACCGGAGAGACCGAGCGCGAAGATTGTCGATCCGATCGGGCCGGCGATGGGTTCGAAGATCTTGGCCAGGCCTGCGAGGGTGGTTGCTTCGGTGTTCTGTTGGCCGAGGACCGCCGCGGCGACGATGATCACGAGGGAAGTCATGATGCCGGGTGCCACGATGCCCGGGATGGTGTCGGCGATGGTGGTTTGCCGGTATTCGGCTGCAGTGCGCTTGCGTTCGTGGGTGCCGTACGAGGTGAAGAAAGCTGCGTTGAGGGAGAAGTTTGTGCCGACGAGGGCCACGACGAGGAGCTGCCCTCCCGGCGGAATGCTGGGAACCACCCCGTTGAGTGCCTCGTACCAGTCCGGTTTGGCGATGATGGCACTGAAGACGAAGGTGGCCGCGAGGAGGGCGACGATCACCAGCAGGACGCGTTCGACGGTGCGGTAGACGTTGCGGAACAACAGGATCAGTCCGACGAAGACTGTGCAGACGGCGGACCACACTATCGGGGACCCGCCGAAGACCATCGACAGTCCCAGTCCGGATCCGACGGCGTTGCCCACGGAGAAACACAGGGTGATGATGAAGACGCCGATGCCGGCGCCGACGCCGACGCGTCGGCCCAGGACGTCTTTGACCGAGCTGATCATCGATACTGGGGTACGGATGCCGAGGCGGACACTCATGTCGGCGTAGACCAGCATGAAGATCGTCGAGACGGCGATCACCCAGATCAGGGAGTAGCTGTATTCACTGCCGGCTTGGACGGCACTGGCGAGGTTGCCGGGCCCGAACTGCCACGCTCCGGCGATGAATGCGGGACCGGCCATGGCCAGAGTCCGAACCCAGTACCGCCGCTGCGGCCGGACGCGACCTCCGGGCGGCGGAGGGGTGTCTGCGACCACTGAATCGCCTCCGACGGGATCGGCTGATGTGCGAGATGGCTGACTCATCGATGAGCCTACTTTCTGGTGTTCGAACCGCAGACGAGGAGTGTGGCGCAACTGACGATGGTCATCCGACGCTGCCGGCTCGGAAGGGGCGAACGGAACCTGCGGCCAGAAGTGGGCCGGGTCTGTTGCGGGCGGTGTCGGCCGGCCCGGGGTGTCCGGGCCGGGCGGCGGTACCGGCACGTGGCGCGGTGGCACCGCGTGCGGCGGATTCCGTGAATCCGAAGTGACGGTTCGAGCGAGGTCAGGCGTGGGCGACGACCGAGGTCAGCCCGGCCGACTGCAGCGCGGCGGCGATTTCGGCACCTGCGCCCTCGGCCAGCGGCAACAACGGTGAGCGCACGGTGGCGTGTTCGAGGATTCCGCGGGCGACGAGGCCTTCCTTGAGGGCGACGGTGCCTTCCATGTGCGAGCCGCGGTGGTAGACGTTCGCCGTCACCGGCAGGAGGCGGTCGTGGATGGCCCGTGCCGCGGGGTAGTCCTTGGCCTTGCCTGCTGCGATGAGTTCGACCAGCGGCTCGGGCGCGAGTCCGCCGTAGCCGACCAGCAGGCCGTCGACGTCGAACATGGTGTGCAGCAGATACTCGTCATGGCAGCTCAGGATCTGCAGGTCGGGGTTCTCGCGGCGCAGGACCGGGATCTCACGGTCCCAGCGGCGCATGTTCCGCACACCGTTCTTTGTGGCGAACACACCGGGCTGGGCGGCGATCTCGAGCTGGGTGTCCAGGTTGTACGTGGCCTTGGTGGCGTCGGGGTACTGGAACAGGATCAACGGCAGGCCGGACCCTTCGTGAATCGCCTTGTACCGATCCTGCGGGGCGCCGTCCTGGTAACCGAACCGCAGCCATCCGTGGGAGGGGTAGACCAGGCCGGCCGAGGCGCCGGCGTCGACTGCGCGGCGGGCCTCCTCAACGGAGACGGCGGTGCCTTCGCCAGTGATGCCGGCAATGATCGGCAGCCGGCCGTCGACGGAGTCCTTGAAAGCGGCGATGACGCGAACCTGCTCGTCCTGGGTGAGGAAGGTGCCCTCGCCGGCGTGGCCGAGTACGACCAGGCCTTTGACACCGTCGACACTGCCGAGCCACGAGCCGAGGCGCTGGATGGCGTCGTAGTCGACGGCGCCGTCACGGGTGAAGGGTGTCACCGGCGCCGGTGTGAGGCCGCGGAGGTCGAGTGTGCTCATGGTTGCTCTTTTCCATCGGAGGATCTGCGTTGTGCAAACGTTCCCGGGAACGTTCCCGTGAACGTTTTCATCGTGCGATACGATCGGGGCTGTGTCAAGGGTCACGTGCTGAATCGGATGTGATCAGGCCTTCCTCACGCGCTGAGGACCGGGCCGAGGCGGTAGAGAGGAAGACCATGGAAGCCAATGGGAGCGCGCCCCAGCGGGCGCGGGACGGTAAGCACGTCGTGACGCTGCGTGAAGTGGCGGAGGCGGCAGGTGTGAGCACCTCGACCGTCAGCCGCGTGCTCGACGACCGCGTGCCGCCGTCCCGCTCCGCGACCGCCGAACGAGTGCGGGCGGTCGCCGATCAATTGGGCTACCGGCGCAACACCTTCGCATCGAGCCTGCGCCGCGGGCAGACCGCGACGATCGGCGTCCTCGTCCCACGGTTGAGCGACACCGTCATGGCCTTGATGTACGAGGCGATCAGCCGGGCCGCGACCCGCCTCGGCTACTTCACGGTCGTCGCCACCACGGGGGACAACCCCGCCGACGAGTCCGACGCGGCGAGGACGCTGCTCGCCCGGAACGTCGACGGCCTGATCGTCGCCTCGAGCCGGCGAGACGATCCCTTGCCGGGTGAACTGCGGGAGCGCGGCGTGCCCCACGCGCTTGTGCTTCGTACGGACGGCATCAGTCCGTCCTCGGTCGGCGACGACGAGGCCGGTGGCTATCTCGCCACCCGCCATCTGATCGACCTCGGGCACACCGACATCGCCGTCCTGTCGGGCCCGTTGTTCGCGTCCACCGCCGTCGGTCGTCTGGCCGGGGCGCGAAAGGCGCTCCGGGAAGCGGGAATCGCGGAAGTGCCCGAGTGGATCGTCGAAACGACGTTCGGCATCGAGGACGGCGAGGAGGCCGGGAACCGGCTCTTCCGCTCCGCGTCCCGTCCGACGGCCGTCTTCGCCGCCAACGACAACCTCGCACTCGGAGTCGTCGCCGCCGCGCACCGATGCTTGTTGACCGTCGGCGACGACGTCGCCCTGGTCGGCTACAACGACATCCCACTGTCGCAACGTCTTCCGGTCCCTCTCACCTCGGTGCGCACCCCGTTCGACCAGATTGCGGCCACCGCGCTCGATCTGATGCTCGCCACCAGCCCCGTCGACGAACCGATCCGGCGTGCGATGCCCACCCTGATTCCGCGTCGCTCGTCCGGATCGCACCGGGCGAGAAATGAAGCACGCTCGTAAGGACCGAAGCTTGGCGTATTGACGCAGACCGACGGCAAGCCCCGACGGTCACCCCGTCATCGAAGAGAGCTTCTGGTTCAGCAGCATCGTGTTCGACGAGGTTGCCCGCGCCGGTGTCTCGTTCGGCTCGTACACCGTTCACTGTTGTCTGATCCTGCCGTATCAAGCAGCTCGGCTCAGTAGCCCTGTTGAACGGCCGACCGATTCGGCGCATGGGTCACCTAGGCTGGATTACGGGGATGCGCTCCCTCGAGCAAGCGTGCGTGCGGTCGCCCTGGTCTCTGCCCGTCGGGCCCCGTTGGCCGTCAGTAAAGTCGATCTTTCAGCAAAAAATCGTCAAAATAGCGTAATGTTTGGAATATGGCTGATCGGGTGAAGACCACGCGGACCGAGGTGGTGTATGACGAAGTTCGGGCCGAGATCCTCAATGGCGAGGTCAGCCCCGGGGTTCGGCTGAAGATCGCTGATCTCGGCGCACGTTTCGGGGTCAGCCTGTCCGTGGTCCGGGAGGCGTTGACACGGCTGGGTGAGCAGGGGCTGGTGGTGGCGAATCCGCAGCGAGGATTCAACGTCGTGGACGTGTCTCCGGAAGATCTGAAGGACATCACGTATGTGCGGATTCAGATCGAGACGATGGCCCTGAAGGATTCCATCGAGCACGGCGGGCTGGCGTGGGAGTCGCTGGTGGTGTCGACCCATCACACCCTCGAGCGGACACCGGTGCATCTGCCCGATGGCCGTATCAATTGTCAGTGGCTGCAGGTGCACCGCGACTTCCATCAGGCCCTCCTCGCGGGCTGCGGCAGCCCCCGGTTGCAGTCGATTGCCAATTCGCTTCGGGACGGTGCCGAGCTGTACCGGGTCTGGTCGGACACTCTCGCCCACGACCGGAGGGATCTCGCGGGGGAGCACCGAGCCATCATGGAGGCTGCGCTGTCGGGCGATGTGGAGAATGCTCAACGTCTGCTCACCGAACACATCGCCCGAACAACCGACGCGTTGCTCGGCTGTTCGCAGCTCGGGGTGCCGTCCGAGTAGTGTGCAGATCTCGTCCGCGAAAAGCGCGTACCGTGGCTGTGCGGGTACGTGCTGTCGGGAGGCGGCCCGGGTGGGCGCCGCCTCCCGAAAACACTTGATTCTGCCGTGATGTCGGCTGTCGGATCAGATCAGCGGGTTGCGCAGCTCCCCGATGCCTTCGATGTAGCTGACCAGGGTCCCCCCGCGGGGGAGGAACCGCTTCGGTGAGCGTGCGCCGCCGACGCCGGCGGGTGTTCCGGTGAAGATGATGTCGCCGGGCAGCAGCGGACAGATCGCGGAGATTCGCGCTACCAGTTCGGGGATGGAAAAGATCAGGTCGCTGGTGCGGCCCTTCTGCAGCACTTCGTCGTCGAGGGAGCATCCGATCTCGAGGTCGTCGACGTTGGGCAGTTCGTCGACCGAGACGACGGCGGGACCGATCGGCCCGAATCCGGGAAAGGACTTCCCCAACCCGAATTGCGGTGCCGGCCCGGCGAGCTGGATCGCTCGTTCGGAAATGTCCTGACCGACAGTCAATCCGGCGATGTGTTCCCACCCGCGGTCCTCGGAGACGCGCTCGGCCTTCTTGCCGATGACGGCGACCAGTTCGACTTCCCAGTCGACGTTGTCGGAGGGCAGCGCGATCGGCGCCGTCGGGCCGGTGATGCAGGTGGGGAATTTGGTGAACACCAGCGGCGCGTCCGGTTCGTCGAGACCTGATTCGGCGGCGTGATCGCGGTAGTTCAATCCGATCGCGAACACCTGCCGGGGCATCGCGACCGGTGCGCCGATTGCCGCACGGTCGAACGGCCGGTAGTTGTCCGCGGAAAGGGAGTGCGCCCAGTCGGTGAGCTCGTTCCAGCGTTCGTAGATGTCGAATCCGGAGGCGGCGAAGCGGCCATTGCTGGCGTGTTCGATGTCGAGTGCGACGTCGCCGTCGATGACGTGAAAACGGTTGTTCACGCTGCTGATGCGCATGTGGCGTCCTAGTTTCGGTGTGGAGATGAGTAAGCGTGGGTTAGCCGGCGGAATGGGAGCCGGTCATGAGTGCGGCGAGGTCTTCGGGTGCCAGGAACGAGGGCGGGGGTGGCGGGCCCCAGTTGTAGAGGCCTTTCGCGCCTTCGATGACCTCCGGTTTCCACAGCTGTTCGTCGACGATGCAGTCGAGGTCGCTGTAGTACTCGGCGAAATTGCCGGCCGGGTCCTTGAGGTACCAGAAGAAGTTGGACCCGATGTGGTGGCGGCCGAGGCCCCAGACATGCCGGTCGGGGTGGCCTTCGAGCATGGCCGTCGCTCCCCGTCCGACCTCGTCGACATCCTCGACTTCCCACGCGGTGTGGTGCAGGAAGTTCAGCGGTGCCTGCTGGATCAACACGTTGTGGTGATCTTCCGAGCAGCGCATGAAACTGGCCAGTCCCGGCACCCGGTCGCTCGTCTTGAAACCGAGACCTTCGGCGAAGAACCGTTGGCTGGCGTCCTGGTCGAGGGAGCCGATGACGATGTGCCCGAGTTTGCGCGGTCGTACCGGTCCGGTGCGGCTGATCGCGGAGGCGCGCTCGTCGGTCCGGTCGTGGCGGCCCGGTCCGTTGGTGAGTGGTGCCGGGGCGGGCTTCTGCTTCACCTCGGGGGCGATCTCGACGACGACGGTCAGGGAGGAGTTCGGGTCCTCGACGGTGAGTGAGCCTTCCTCTGCCTTGTAGGCGATGGCGAGGCGGTCGAGTTGGGATCCGATGCGGGCGAGGTCGTCGCTGTCGTGCACTCCGATGCCGAGTTCGAGCAGCCGTCGTTGCGGCGCCGACGCCAGGCGCAGTTGTTCCCCGCCGTCGACGGTGCCGAATCGGTGCTCGCCCAGGTCGGTGAGGCCGAAGTCGCGGTAGTAGTCGGCGGTGGCCCCGGGGTCGGGGACTCCGATGGTGATGGTGGTCAATCGATGCAGACTCATCGTTTCTCCTATGCGGGGGTCGTGGACCGGGCTGCGGTGGCGTCCCGGTGCGGGTTGTCGGGGGCGGTGCGTGCGGCGGCGAACTGGATGTACCAGTCGAGGAGTTCGGGCGCATCGACGGTCGCCGGATCGACCACTGCCGCAGGCGAAGCGCCCTGCATGAGCCGTTTGAGAGGGATCTCGAGCTTCTTTCCCGTCCGCGTGTGCGGGACCCCGGGTGCGGCGATGATGTCGTCCGGCACGTGCCGGGGGGAGGCGCTGGCCCGGATGGTGTCGACGATCCGGTGCCGGAGTTCGTCGTCGAGGTGGATCCCCGGGACGAGGACGACGAACAGCGGCATCCAGTACCCGCCGTCGGAGTCTTCGACACCGAGGACGAGCGCTTCCTGTATCTCGGGCAACTGCTCGACGGCGTCGTAGATGTCGGCGCTGCCCATACGCACACCGTGCCGGTTCAACGTCGAGTCCGAGCGACCGTGGATCACGACGCTGCCGCGGTCGGTGATGGTGATCCAGTCTCCCTGGCGCCACACCCCGGGATACATCGAGTAGTACGTCTCCCGATATCGGTCCCCGTCGGGATCGTTCCAGAACCGGATCGGCATCGAGGGCATCGGTTCGGTGATGACCAGTTCGCCCACGTCCCCGGTCACCGAGTGGCCGCCGGGGTCGAAGGCATCGACGGCCACCGCGAGACACGGTCCGGAGATCTCTCCGGACCAGACCGCCAGGGTGGGTGCACTGCCGACGAATCCGGTGACCACGTCGGTGCCGCCGCTCGTGGAGGCGATGCGAACCCGGGGCCCGAGTTGGTGGGCCAACCATTCGGCTGTGCTGGCCGGTAGCGCGGCTCCGGTCACTCCGACGCCCCGCAGCATGTCGAGGGCACGTGGCCCGCGTAGATCGGAAGGGGAGTCCTTCATGCACCCGAGGAGGTAGCCGGGACTTGTGCCGAGAAGGGTGACACCGAACCGGTCGGCCATGTCCCACAACGCGTCCACCGCGGGGAAGGTGGGGCTGCCGTCGTAACACACGATGGTCGCCCCCACCAGCAAGCCACCGACGAGGCTGTTCCACATCATCCAGCTCGGTGTGGTGAACCAGAAGAAGGTATCTCGCTCGCCCAGATCGAAGTGCAGCGCAGTGATTTTGAGTTGTTCGAGCAGCACCCCGCCATGGCCGTGGACGATGCCTTTCGGCACCCCGGTGGTGCCCGAGGAGAACACCACCCACAGCGGGTGATCGAACGGAACCGGCAGTGGTTCGAGGGGGTACTCTCCGTCGGTCGCGTCCGACCACGCGGTCATCCCTGCCACGCCGGCGCCGACGCGGTCGACCGCGATCGCCAGTCGAACGGTCGGGAGCAGGGACCGCAACTCGGCTGCGGCGTCGGCCCGGTCGCGGACTTGTCCGTTGAAGCGGTACCCGTCGGCGGTGATCAAGGCCGCCGGCTCGAGTTGCCCGAGCCGGGCGTGCGCCGCGGGTACCGCGTAGTCCTGCCCACACGATGCCCAGATCGCGCCGAGCGTCGCGGTGGCCAGGAACGCGACGACCGCCTCGGCGATGTTGGGCAGATAGCCGACCACCCGGTCACCGGGTCCGATTCCGTTGCTGCGCAGGGTGTGTGCCAGCGCTCCTACCTGCCTGCGCAACTCCCGCCGGGTGAGGGTCGTGGTGTGGGCGCCGGGCTCGGCGGCATCGATGATCGCCACCGAGTCCGGGTTGCCCTGTCGCAGGAGGTGTTCGGCGTAGTTGAGTTGTGATCCGGCGAACCAGGTTGCACCCGGCATGGCCGATGTGGTCAAGGCGGGGCCCGGCGTGGTCGTCGAATGGACATCGAAATGGTCCCAGACCGCCTGCCAGAAATCGCCGAGGTTCTCGACGGACCAGCGATGCAGGTCACCGTAGGTCGGCAACGTCAGGTGATGGCGTTGTTCGGCGAACCTGGTGAAACGCGTGATCTGCGCGGCGTGGACGTCACCGGGGGTCGGTTCCCAGATCGGCTGAGCCATCTCGGTCTCCTGTCGACTCGTAGAGGGTGGGATGCGCGGCACCTGTCAGGGTGTCGGGGTGAGGAGCTGATCGAATACCCGCTGCAAATCGGTGTACGGATCCTCGCCGGCGCCGAGCGAACGCCAGGCGATGAAGCGGTCGGGGCGCACCAGCACGGCGCCATGGGACCCGATGGCGCGGTTCTTCAACCATGCGCAGCGAATGTCGATGTAGTCCCCGGTGAGCACACCGACCCGGATCGCGTCGAGCGGAATGTCGCGTTCGAGGGCCAGTTTGGCGGCGGCCTCGCACCACGCCTGTCCGTCTTCGCCGGCGATCAGGAGGAATTTGCCGTCGCCGGCCAGTTCGGCGAGGGAGAGGCGGTCACCTTCGCGTTCGACGAAGGCGTGCGGCAGCGGATGCCCGGCCCGGGTGGAGGGCTCGTAGAGCCGGATCGCGTCGAGCGGTTCCGGTTCGGCGGTGCCGTCCGAGACGATCGCCCCGACGGGGTAGGTGTAACCGAATTCGACGTGGTGATGCCGGAATTCCACGGTCTGCGAACCGATGGCGGTATTGAGAGCGTGCCGCTTCTCGGCCGAGCCCGGCATGTCCGTCCACATCGGACGCAGCAGCGCCCAGTTCTCCTCGGCCGTCAAGTCCGGCGACAACCCGATCGCCTGATCGATGGTGAAGTGGTTCAACGCGTTTTCCATCGCGCGTTGGGCGTTGTAGGCGTCGACGGGCTTGCGTTCGCTCTCGTAGGTGTCGAGCAGCGTCTCGCCGGCCGCGCCGGTGAGGACGGCGGCGATCTTCCAGGCCAGGTTGTGTGCATCGTGCACCGCGCTGTTGAGCCCCAGTCCGCCGGTCGGTGGGTGACGGTGCGCGGCGTCGCCGATCAGGAATACCCGGCCGACCCGGAACTTATCGGCCACCAGGGCCTCCATGATCCATTGGCTGATGTTGTGGACCTCGGGCTCGCAGTCGGGCAGACCCAGGGTGGCGCGCATCCGGTCGAGGACTTTGGTGCGATCGAGTGCGGCGGCGTCGTCGACCGCGTACTGCATGTGGAAGACCCATTCCTCCGATGCCGGGCCCCAATGATCCGGGCCCATCGGCACCAGAACGCCACTGAAGGAACCCCCGAAGTCGGGGTTGACCAGCCACCGGATCAGCACCTCGGGATCGCGAGCCCATTGCGACAGGTCGGCAGTCATGTGCACCGACACCATCCGCATCACATCGCGGGTGCCCTCCATCTGCACCCCGAGCTGCTTGCCGACGGCGCGTCCGCCGTCGCACCCGAGCACGTACTGGGCATGCACGGTGTAATGCTCACCGGTGTCCTTGTTCAGGATCCGGGCCTCCACACCGTCGGAATCCTGTTCCAGAGAGACGAATTCGTGATTGAACCGGATCTTCTCCGCTCCCGCGAGGGACTCGGCGTGCGCGCGGAGAATGGGTTCGAGCCGGATCTGCGGAAGGTTGCTGGTACGGCACGAGCTGGCCGCGACATAGTCGGGATCGGTGTAGCCGGCACCCCACACCTCGAGGCGGCCGAGCTCACGGCCGTAACCGTCATGCGGTCCGGTCAAACCCGTGTACCACCCGGTTGCCTGCATGTTTTCCGGCGGCGTCCCGCGGTCGTAGACCGCATCCGCGACACCGACCTCCCGGAAGATCTCCATCGTCCTCTGGTTGAGTACATGCGCCTTGGGCAGCACCGACGTCGTGGGATAGGCCGAGACCAGGAGTGAGTCCACCCCCAGCCGCGACAACAGCATGGACGAGGTCAAACCGGCGCCGCCGCCGCCGACGATCAACACAGGTACCTGCACGTCACTCATGATTTCGCTCCAACTTCTCGGTCACGACCGGGTCTCGCATCAACAGGGCCGGGGAGTGGGCCACGTCACAAGCATTGCAGATAACGACGATTATCGCAATAAAAATCGATTTTCTTTGAAGGTGGCGACGACCGCCTCCGCACATCACGGTGATCCGTGTCAGGGGGCGGTGGGCTCGCGGAGGATCATGGCCGGGTCGGTGCGGCGCGAGGGGGTTCAGATGCACGGCGGGTGCCGTCGCTTCGAGCACCGCCCGCAGGTAGGACACCCCGACGTCCATGATGCTCAGGTACAGGGTGTCGAGCAGCAGTCCCTTACCGATCCCGGCCAAGTAGGCGTGCAGTTCCCAGCAGGCCCAGACGAAGTCCGACACCGCCTGGGAGTTGCGGGTGCGGCGCACCTCCCAGATCAACTGCGCGAAGGCTTTCAACTGTTGTCGATATATCTAACACTAATTAATAGGTTCTGACATTGTCTGCCGGTGTGAATGGTGAGGCCGCGGAATGCTGGGGATGTCGGTGGTTGGGCTTGTGCAGGGCGGAGGGGAGGGCCGGTGGCCTTCTCGGCGCATGATTTATTCGCGACCTGGTGCACTCGGGTTCGCCGGCTTTCCCATCCGGATCATCGACCGAAGGATTCACCATGACCCTCACCGACACGGCCGCCCTCTCGACCTCGGCGGTCACCGAACGCGAACGCCTCGTCGCGGCTGCCCGCGACCTCTCACCTCCGCTGCGGTCGAACGCCGCGCGCGCCGAGGAGGACCGCCGCGTTCCGCAGGAAAACATCGATGCCCTGCGGAATGCCAGCCTGTTCGACATTATCAAACCGGCCCGCTTCGGTGGCTCCGAGGAGGGTTTCCGCACCTTCCTCGAGGTGGCGCTGGAAATCGGCCGCTCCTGCGCCTCCACGGCCTGGGTGACCACCCTGTCCAGATGCCGATGATCGAACGGGCGCGGGCGAGGATGGATTCCGCCCACGCGGCCCAGCGTTGCCGCGAGGCGGTCGAGACCCTGCTCAATGTGGGAGGCGCGGGCAGTTTCGCGCAAGTCAACCCGCTGCAGCGGATCTGGCGCGACCTCGAGACCAGTTCCCGGCACGCGTTCGTCAACGTGAACATCAACCAGGAGATCTACGGCCGCGCCCTGCTCGAAATCGAGGAGCAGGTCTCCCCCTTCGTCTGAGCGCCCGCGCGGACGACAAACAGCGAGACGGCAGGAGCAACTCCCATGACAGTGACAGCCCCGGAGCGCGACATCGACGACACACGGTTGGCGTGGCCGGACTCCCTGTCCGGCCCTGAGCAGCAAGGGTATTCGGGCAGCGATGTGACCCGGCATCTTGCGGCGGGACGACCCGTCGTCGTGTCCCGCCCCCACCGGCACGGATTCGTCGTCGTCGCCGCACACGATGCGTCGACAACTGCGGCGGCCTTCGTGATCCGTCACTCGTCGGGATTCGTTCAGATCGCACTCCCACGCCGGCGCTGTGAGGAGTTGCTGTTGCCGCCGATGAACCCGTTCGACACCGGCGGAGCCCGGATGTGCGTCGGGGTGGACGCCGTACGAGGGACAGGTACCGGTATCTCCGCCGCCGACCGGGCCACCACTGCCCGCGCCCTGGTGGATCCGGTAACCGGGCCGGGGGATCTCACCCGGCCCGGCCACCTCGTCCCGGTCTGCGTCGACCACCGCGATACCGATATGCGGGACAGTGCGGCGGCAATCGCGCTGGATCTGACCCGGCGAACGGGACTGCCGCCCGGCGCCCTGTTCGCCGACTTGGTCGGGATGGCCGATCCCACCCGAATGATGAATCACACCGAGTGCGTGGTGTTCTCCGGAACCCACAACCTGCCGCTCGTCACCGTTCACTAGCGTCCACGCCAGTCGCCGAGCCCATACCGGCCCCCGAGCCGGGGCACGGACGGCCTGGACGAGGACCACACATGGAGGCAGAGGAAACAATGGACGCACAACTGTTCAAAGAAGCGATGGCGCGAGTTGAGGTTTCCCCCGGAATGTGGACACCGAATTGGCGGGATTCCGGTCTCGCTGGAAGGATGTCCATATGCCACCCCGCAAGCGCCGATCATTCAC